>NZ_JAMQUS010000017.1:0-506 GCF_025594995.1 Turicibacter sp. GALT-G1 | reverse complement strand
ACAGTAACAGAATTATTAAAAGTAGATGAAAATGGCAATCCATTAGTGGGAGCGACATTACAAGTCTTAACGAAAGATGGAAAGTTAGTTGAAGAATGGATTTCAACGGATAAAGCACATCAAATTGTAGGATTAGCACATGGAGAATATATCTTCCACGAGGTGTCAGCCCCAAGTGGCTATATGTTAATGACAGATGTTTCATTTACGGTAACGGATAAGGCACAAACCTTAAAAGTACAAGGACAGGATTTACAAACAGTAACAGAATTATTAAAAGTAGATGAAAATGGTAACCCATTAGTGGGGGCGACATTACAAGTCTTAACGAAAGATGGAAAAGTTGTAGAGGAATGGATTTCAAAAGATACTGCTCATATTGTGACAGGCTTAGCACATGGAGAGTATATTTTCCATGAGGTGTCAGCCCCAAGTGGTTACACATTAATGACAGATGTTCCATTTGTGGTAACAGATGAACCAGTGGTCTTAAAAGTAAAAGGTAA
>NZ_JAMQUS010000016.1:0-10175 GCF_025594995.1 Turicibacter sp. GALT-G1 | reverse complement strand
AAAAAAAAACAAAAAAAAAAAAAAAAAAAAAAAAACAACAAAAAAAAAAAAAAAAAAAAAAAAAAAAAAAAAAAAAAAAAAAGGCAATCCATTAGTGGGAGCGACATTACAAATCTTAACGAAAGATGGAAAAGTTGTAGAGGAATGGATTTCAAAAGATACTGCTCATATTGTGACAGGCTTAGCACATGGAGAATATATCTTCCATGAGGTGTCAGCCCCAAGTGGTTACACATTAATGACAGACGTTCCATTTGTGGTAACAGATGAACCAGTGGTCTTAAAAGTACAAGGACAAGACTTGCAGACAGTAACATCATTATTAAAAGTAGATGAAAAAGGCAATCCATTAGTCGGAGCAATGTTACAAGTCTTAACGAAAGATGGAAAGCTAGTTGAAGAATGGATTTCAACGGATAAAGCACATGAGATCGTAGGCTTAGCACATGGAGAATATATTTTCCATGAGGTGTCAGCCCCAAGTGGCTATATGTTAATGTCGGATGTTCCATTTACAGTAACGGATATGCCTAGAACTTTAATGGTACAAGGACGAGATTTACAGACAGTGACAGAATTATTAAAAGTAGATGAAAATAATGATCCATTAGTGGGAGCAACGTTACAAGTGCTTAAAGCAGATGGAACATTAGTGGATGAGTGGGTATCGACAGATAAAGCACATGAGATCGTAGGCTTAGCACATGGAGAGTATATTTTCCATGAGGTGTCAGCCCCAAGTGGCTATATGTTAATGTCAGACGTTCCATTTACAGTAACGGATAAGCAAGAAATTTTAAAAGTAAAAGGTAAAGATTTACAAACAGTTACAGAATTATTAAAAGTAGATGAAAATAATGATCCATTAGTGGGAGCAACGTTACAAGTGCTTAAAGCAGATGGAACATTAGTGGATGAGTGGGTATCGACAGATAAAGCACACGAGATCGTAGGATTAGCACATGGAGAGTATATTTTCCATGAGGTGTCAGCACCAAGTGGTTATATGTTAATGTCAGACGTTCCATTTACAGTAACGGATAAGCAAGAAATTTTAAAAGTAAAAGGTAAAGATTTACAAACAGTTACAGAATTATTAAAAGTAGATGAAAATAATGATCCATTAGTCGGAGCGACATTACAAGTCTTAACGAAAGATGGAGTGTTAGTTGAAGAATGGATTTCAACAGATAAAGCACATGAAATCGTAGGATTAGCACATGGAGAATATATTTTCCATGAGGTGTCAGCACCAAGTGGTTATGTTTTGATGGAAGATATTCCGTTCACAGTAACAGATAAGCAAGAAATTTTAAAAATTCAAGGACAAGATTTATTGACAAGTGTTGGTATTTTAAAAGTAGATGAAAATGGTGATCCATTAGTCGGAGCGACATTACAAGTCTTAACGAAAGATGGAGTGTTAGTTGAAGAATGGATTTCAACAGATAAAGCACATGAGATCGTAGGATTAGCACATGGAGAGTATATCTTACACGAAGTATCAGCACCAAGTGGTTATGTTTTGATGGAAGATATTCCGTTCACAGTAACAGATAATCCAAGTCCAATTTCAATTATTGGACAAGATTTACAAACTCACATTGAAATCTTAAAAGTAGATGAATTAGATGTTGCTTTACAAGGAGCAACGTTACAAGTGCTTAAAGCAGATGGAACATTAGTGGATGAGTGGGTATCGACAGATGTATCACATGAACTTGTAGGATTAGAGCATGGAGAATATATCTTACACGAAGTATCAGCACCAAGTGGTTATAAATTAATGGAAGATGTAGCATTTTATGTTGACGATCAACCTCAAACTGTTAAAGTGCAAGGACAAGATTTACAAACACGAGTAGAAATTGATAAATTTGATTCAGATGGAAATAAACTATTTGGAGCAACAATGCAAATTATCAATAAAGCTACTGGTGAAGTAGTCGAAGAATGGACAACAACTGATGAAACAAAGGTAGTAGAGGGGTTAGAGCATGGAGATTACATCTTACGTGAAATTACTGCTCCTAACGGATTCCAAAAAGTTTTAGATATTGAATTTACGATAACTGATGAAAATAAAGTTACAGTATTAGAAGTTACGGATGAATTGACACGAGTAGAAATTGATAAATTTGATTCAGATGGAAATAAACTATTTGGAGCAACAATGCAAATCATCAATAAAGCTACTGGTGAAGTAGTCGAAGAATGGACAACAACTGATGAAACAAAGGTAGTAGAGGGGTTAGAGCATGGAGATTACATCTTACGTGAAATTACTGCTCCTAACGGATTCCAAAAGATTTTAGACATTGAATTTACGGTAACTGATGATAATGGAGTGACTATATTAGAGGTTACGGACGAATTAACAAAAACAATCATTGAAAAAGTAGATGAAAATGGTAAATTATTAACTGGTGCTCATTTACAAATTATTAATGATAAAGGTGAAGTTGTTCGTGAGTTTATTACAGATGGAAAAGCGTATGTTATTGAGGGATTAGCACATGGAACATATACTTTACACGAAGTTCAAGCACCAAAAGGTTATCAGCTAGCAGATGATATTCAATTTACTGTAACAGATGATAACGGAGAGTTAATTGTAACAATGCTTGATAAAGCGATTGTTGAAGTGCCACAAACAGGATTTGATCAAAATACGTTAATGATTGGTGGACTTGCATTAGTAATCGTAGGATCAGCAGTAGCAACTAAAAAACGTAAACGTAACAACTAAGCTTAGTTGTTTTTTTTATGCCTATTTTTCCAACGGACATTGATCCGTTGGAATGATAGGTTAGGCAGACGAGATAAGTTAATTTTTCATATGTTCTCCTTAAAATAATTTATCCCTATAAACTTTCGATTCTTGTCTGTCTAACCTATCATGAATAGCACTGTAAAGATAAGGAGGAATTAATTAATGATAAATGATTTAAGAGTATTAAAAAATCAATTATTAAAAAGTAGGCAAATTTCAATATGCTTACTAAGTGGTATGAAAGATGATTTGAGAGTAAGGACAAAAGCGGTTCAATTAGTCGAAAAATCAATTTTAATGCTATTATTATCATCAAAAGAAGTTTGGAAAAGCGAATATGAATTTATGATTGATTTAATTATATATATCAATCGTAAATTAGTTAAATTAAAATTATAAGGAGTGATTTATAATGTTGGGTTGGTTATTAGGAGGATTTATTTTATTTATTTTAGGAGTAGTACCAATTATGGCTGTCATTGGTGGATCAAAGGCTGAAAAAAGGTTTGAGGAATCATATGAGATTGGAGAAGAAGTTTAATTGAAAGATTTTTTTGAGTATTTAAAATATAACTATGGCAGTTTTTTAGGATTATCAATTAATAGTGCTATGGTTCTTGTTTCTTTATCAGTAATAAGTGATTCAAATAATGTATTTATTAATGGAAGTATTTGCTTACTGTTTTTAATAAGGCTTATTAGTTTAGTAGTTTTATACGGTTATTGTAATTTGAAAATATGGTATGGATATATTGATCTTAAATTATCGAATATTATTAAAGTTATATTTTGCTTAGGTATGGATTTTTCCATAGCTATGGCAATATCATTTTTTTAATTCAAAAAACAACTAGCAAATAGTTGTTTTTTTATGCCTTGAAAGGGGGTGATTCCATTGGATAATTAAAAAAGACTACCTAATCTTAGGTAGTCTTTTTCTTTAAGAGTATACAGAGTAAAACATTGCAACAATGTTATTTTATCATTAGAAAGCAAATTAAAATGTCGAAATGAGGTGTTTATATGCTTGTAGATGAAGTGACAGGGAAAGTAGTCCGGTGTGCTTTAAGTTCTTCTGATTTGAGTAAAAAAGCCTTATTAATGGTATTAAAAAACGTATTAGAAAGTTTAAATAACGGAAAACAATCTTTAAAATCATTAAATAAAAAAGATATTACATTAGATTTTATTGAGGTAGCCAATCAAGATATAAAAGGGTTACAACGTCAGCTTAAAAAATTAGGTGTTGACTTTTCTGTTGTCAAAAGTCCAAGTGAGGATAATCAGCATTATGTCTATTTTAAAGCAAAAGATGTTAACCAAATTCAATATGGTTTACAAAAACATATTAATAAGGCTATGGAGCAGTTAGAAAAAGGAACAATAAAAGAACAGTTGCAAGAAAGAAAACTACAAAAAAATCAGCAAAAAATAAAAACTAAAAAACAGGAATTATCAAGATGACAAAATATCTAGGTATTTCAATTATTTCAATTTTAACAGGTTTTTTAAGTAATCGTTTATTTTTTTTACTCTGTAAAGATTATCAGTTAAATCCGAACCCAATTTCTAACTTAAATTTTGCACTGGAAAATTTATTGAGTGATATTTCTAGCAGACCATTTTTTATTAGTTTAGATCAAATTCCCTTAATAGTGAGTGCCATAGTAATTTTACTGTGTATTGCTATTTATTCTAGTAATCAATTAAATAAAAAAACTCATATGAAAGGGATAGAACATGGTTCTGCGAGTTGGGCCACTAATGAAGATATAAAGCCATTTACTGAAAAATCAAAAGACAATCATATGATTCTTACTGCAACAGAGGGAATATCTATCAATACACGTAAAACGTTAAGAAATAATAATATATTAGTTGTTGGTGGTTCTGGAAGTGGTAAAACACGTTTCTTTTTAAAACCAAATCTTATGCAACTACATTCTAGTTTCGTAATCACTGATCCTAAAGGTACAGTTTTATTAGAATGTGGAAAAATGATGGAACAAGCCGGATATGATATTAAAGTTTTTAACACAATTAATTTTTCAAAATCTATGCACTATAATCCTTTTGCTTATATTCGAGAGGAAAAAGATATTTTAAAATTTGTGAATACATTGATTTTAAATACTAATGGTGATGAAAAAGGTAAAGAAGATTTTTGGGTTAAGGCAGAAAGATTATTATATCAGGCTTTAATTGGTTATATATTTTACGAATGTCCGGAGGAAGAACATAATTTTGCAACTTTGATTGATTTGATAGATGAAATGGAAGTTCGAGAAGATGATGAAGAATTTAAGTGTGCAGTTGATATTTTATTTGAAGATTTAGAAGTCAAAGAGCCTAATCATTTTGCAGTTAGACAGTATAAAAAATACAAGTTAGCCGCCGGAAAGACTGCAAAAAGTATTTTAATATCAGTTGGGGCAAGGTTAGCACCGTTTGATATTAATGTTTTGCGTGAAATCACGTCTTATGATGAAATGGATTTACATACAATCGGTGAGAAAAAAACTGCTATGTTTATTATCATTGATGATACAGACACAACATTTAATTTCTTAGTTGCTATTATGTATACTCAAATGTTCAATCTTCTATGTAATCTAGCTGATGATAAATATAAGGGAAGATTACCAGTTCATGTTAGATGTTTATTGGATGAATTTGCGAATATCGGTCAAATTCCTAACTTTGAAAAATTGATTGCTACAATCCGAAGTCGTGAAATATCAGCTTGTGTTATTCTTCAAAATATGGCCCAATTAAAAGGAATTTATAAGGAACAAGCCGGAACTATTGTAGGAAACTGTGATACGTTTTTATTTTTAGGAAGTGGAGAAGAAGAAACACAAAAAAGTATATCGTCTAAAGTTGGAAAGGCAACGATTGATTTTGTAACAATAAATCAGAGTAAAGGAAATAGTGGAAGTACGACTGTTAATCATAATAAAACAGGACGAGATTTAATTACTCCGGAAGAGGTCGGATTACTAAAAACTGATGAATGTTTATTATTTATTCGAGGTGTAAAACCTTTCAAATCTAAAAAGTTTAAATTAGAAAGTCATAAACGTTATAAGGAATTAGCTGATTATGACGAGAAAAATTATTACAGTTTTGAAGATATAAAGAAAAGTCAATCAAATATTGAATGGATTAATAAAACGAAAAATGTACTTGAAATTGAATAAAAAATTGATATTAGGAGGATTTTAAAATGCAAGGTGCGAATATGGTATTACAATTACTTAACTTAGTGGTGACAGGATTACAGTGGGGTGGAGGTCTTTATGCCTCTTTTGGATTAATTCAATTAATTCAAGGATTAAAAAATCAAAACAGTGGTGATACTAACTCTGGAATTTGGACATTAGTTGGTGGAGCAGTTATTTGTGCAGTTGGATTTATGTTACCAAGCATGATCTCATAAAAAAAGCTACTATATAGTAGCTTTTTTTTAATTAAAAAATGAGGTGATAATATGGAAAATACTATTATCGAATGGATTCAA
Source organism: Turicibacter sp. GALT-G1 (assembly GCF_025594995.1). Classification (NCBI taxonomy): domain Bacteria; kingdom Bacillati; phylum Bacillota; class Erysipelotrichia; order Erysipelotrichales; family Turicibacteraceae; genus Turicibacter; species Turicibacter sp. GALT-G1. The sequence goes on along the minus strand of NZ_JAMQUS010000016.1, from coordinate 3,882 downwards.
CAAATTTTAGATAGCATTAATAGTCTAGGGATTGACGGATCATTGTCACAAGGATTGCAACAGTATAATTCTTCTATTTTTCAAGGGGTAAAAACAATATGTTCAACCATTACATTTCCTATTGGTTTAGCAATCATGGCTTTATTTGTAGCACTAGAATTTATTAATATTACACAAAGAAGTAATATGAATGGTTTAATGGGGCTAGAAGTTCCATCTAAACTGATTATTAAATTTATGATTTGTTCAGTATTATTACAGAATTCATTTGATATATTAGTAAAAATTTTTGATATAAATTTAGCAGTTATAAGTGATATTTCTTTGGGAGCAAATCAGACGTTTGGATCGGTTGATTTAGATTCCTTTAAACAAAGTTTAAAGGACGTTGGCTTTTTAGGTCAAATTGGAATATCTATGCAGATATTTATTATTTGGGTAATTAATTCATTAGCTATGTTGTATATCAAAGTTATGATTACTGTTAGGATGTTAGAACTTTATCTTTATTTAGCAATTTGCCCAATACCAATCTCAACATTACCTAGTGATGAATTTGGACAAATTGGAAAGAATTTCCTTAAAGGATATACTGCTGTCGCATTACAAGGTGTATTAATTTTCTTATTATTAAATTTCTTAACAATGTTGATAGGACATATAGGTGGTAATGATATATCGGATACTCTTTGGCAATGTATGTTTTATTCAGTTATTGTTGCTTTTGCACTTGGAGGAACATCAAGGCTTGCTAAATCAATCTGTAATGCTATGTAATGGGGAGGTGAGCGTATATGTCACTTGAAGTCAAAATTCCTAAAGAAATTACGGAATATGAGGGAAAGATTATCTTTGGATTAACTGGTAGGCAAATATTAGCTTCATTTGTTGCTATTGGTACTATGTTAATTATCTATCCTAATGTTACTAAACTATTAGGTGAAAAGGTAGGACAACCAATCGCTATGCTAATCATTGTTCCAATTTGGTTAGTTGGATTCGTAAAGAAAGATGGGTTATCGTTTGAGAAATATGCCTTAAATATTATTAGATTTTATTTTTCAAAGAAAAAAAGATATTTTAGTACAGACTTAAATAAAATTTTGAAAGATTTTGAAATAGAACAAGGGGTGAAGAAAAATGTTAAGAAACATACTAAAACCAATTTCAAAGAATGTAGAGAATGGAAATCAAGCACTAAAGACCAAAAATTCCACATCAAAGAATCAAGGAAACAGATTAGACGTGCGAAAAAAGAATATAGAAAAGCAAAATCAAAACATAAACAAACAAAATAAATTAATGTCGAAAGCAAAAAACACTCAATCATCTATTTGTTATGAGCGTATGATTGAAGATGGAATTTGTTATTTAGGTAATGGAAGTTATTCTCGTACTTTTAAGTTTTCAGATATTAATTATCAAACGGCCTGTCGTGATGAACAAATTGACGTTTTCTCTCGTTACTGCGAATTTTTAAATTCTTTTGATTCGGAAATTCAAATTCAGATGACAGTATTTAATCGTCATATTGATCCGGAAGATTTTAAAAATGGAATGTTAATTCCATTAAGAGAGGATCAATATAATGCTTATCGAACAGAGTTTAATATGATGTTAGCAGATAAGGCTATGAAAGGTCAAAATAGTATTATTCGTGAGAAATATATTACTTTAACGACACAATCAGATAGCTACGAAAGTGCAGTTATGCAGTTTTCAAGACTTGAAGTTGATATTATGGGAAGGTTAAAATCCTTAGGTTGTGAAGTATACCCACTAAATGGATTAGAAAGATTAGAATTAATTCAACGTATTTTAAAACCAACAGAGAAATTTACATTTTCATATGATTATCTATTAGAAAGTAATTTAACTACTAAAGATTTTATTGCTCCACACAGTTTAAACTTTAGTGATAAGAATTATGTTGAAATTGATAATTACTATAATCAAACTATTGGAATTATAGAATTACCAACAGACCTATCAGATAGATTAATCACTGATTTAACGGATTTATCCGGTCATATTACAGTTAGCTTACATATGACAAGTGTAGAAAAAGATAAAGCACTCGCTATTGTTAAGAATAAATTAGTTTTAATGGAACAACAAAAAGTAACTGAACAGAAAAAAGCTCTTAAAAATGGCTATGATCCGGACATGATTCCATATGAATTAAAATATTCAATTACAGAAGCAACAAATTTATTAGAAGATTTAAGAGAAAAAAATCAAAAGATGTTAAAAGTTACAATTTTAATTAATTTATCAGCACCTACATTTGATGAATTAGAACAGTTATTATTACAAATCAGAACAGTTGCTAATAGACATAGTTGTAAATTAATTAACTTATCTTATCTACAAGATAATGCTTTAAATTCAGTTTTACCAGTTGGAGTGAATTTATTAGAGTTAAAGCGTACTTTAACTACGTCAAGTACAGGAATTTTTATTCCATTCACTACGCAAGAACTTTTTCAAGAGCATGGAAGTTATTACGGATTAAATGCAATTAGTAGAAACTTAATTTTCTTTGATAGAAAAACATTAAAAAATGCAAATGGATTTATTTTAGGAACACCAGGATCGGGGAAATCATTTACTGCAAAAGAAGAAATTGTTAAGACTTTATTAACAACAGAAGATGATGTAATTGCTATTGATCCGGAGCGTGAATATACACCTATTGCTAATTTAATGAAAGGTGAAGTTGTTCATATATCAGCCGGTTCAAAAAATTATATTAATCCATTTGATATTACATTGGACTATTCAGATGAAGATAATCCATTATTATTAAAGTCAGAATTTATTTTATCTTTATTTGAAGTTCTTATTGGTGGCAGAGAGGGATTATCGGCAACCGAGAAAGGTTTAATTGACCGAGCAGTTAAATTGACCTATGCCAAGTATTTCGCTAATCCTAACAAGCATGAAGTTCCAACTTTAAAAGATTTCTATAAAATTTTAACTGAACAACCGGAAGCAGAAGCAAAACAATTAGCGTTATCAATGGAAATTTTTGTTGATGGTAGTTTATCTGTATTTTCTAATCAAACAAATATTAATTTAGATAATCGTTTTATTGTATTTGATATTAAAGATTTGGGAAAACAATTAAAAACTATGGGAATGTTAATAGTCTTAGATCAAATTTGGAATCGTATTACAAAGAATCGTGCCATTGGTAGACGAACATGGATATATATTGATGAAATTTATATCTTATTCCAAAATGATTATTCAGCAAATTATTTATTTGAGTTATATAAACGTGCTAGAAAGTGGGGGGCAATTCCGACAGGAATTACACAGAACGTAGAAGATTTATTATTGTCTGATGTTGCACGAAATATGTTATCAAATAGTGAATTTACAATCTTATTGAATCAAGCGTCTAGTGATCGTGAAAAATTAGCAGAGTTATTAAATTTAAGTCCTCAACAATTATCATACGTTACAAACGTAGATCATGGTCATGGATTATTAAGAGCCGGCGGAAATATTATTCCATTTATTGATGATTTTCCTAAAAATACAGAATTATATCGAGTGATGACAACTAAGATTGAAGAAGTTGTTCAGGAGTGATAATGAGTGAATCAAAAATTAAAATTTAAAGATCACCAATCAAAATCACCTATTATCGAGCGTAATAGAGAAGAATTTACAATTAAAATTAAGACCTCCAAATTAAAACAATTTAAAAGTGAAGTTAATATATCAAAACAAGATTTTCATGTAATCTCTTTGAGAGATAAAAATATCTTTTTGACACAAAGTAAACTAAATCAAGTTTCGAGAGTACAAAGAAGATATAATAACTTTAACACCGAAGAAAAAATATTAGTTGATAATAAATATGGAGTTAAG
>NZ_JAMQUS010000015.1:0-102331 GCF_025594995.1 Turicibacter sp. GALT-G1 | reverse complement strand
ATTTTGATACAGCCCCTTTTTTTATGAAATTAATAAAAGTAAGAAAAAGTATAGATATGTCTGTTATCTTTCAAAATTAGACAAATGAATCATCCATTCTTCGTTATAATAACAATAAAGTGATTGGGCTATGAGTTGAAAAAGTGTAATGCTTTACAGTAACAACAGTTCTTTTCAATCAGATAATGTAGATTATAATTAAAAGGACTAGGTCTAGACTATCACTGTTGTTTACTAAGGGGGAAATGTGAATGTTTGAATTTGAATTAGCACAAGAGAATCGCCAATTATTTAAGAATGAGATTAAAAAGAATTTAGTAAAAAAAGTGAAGCCGTATTGTCAATTTACTGAGATTGATCGATATCTTTTTAGTGAAGGAACACATAAACAACTTTATAAGAAATTTGGTGCTCATGTCGTTCAGAATGAGAATGGAGATTTAGGAACTTATTTTTGTGTGTATGCACCACATGCAAAAGCTGTATCCGTTGTTGGTGATTTTAATAATTGGAATGGAACTCATCATGAAATGATTGGAGATCATGGAATCTGGTCGCTATATATTCCAAAATTAAAATCTGGTGAAACATATAAATATGAAATTACAACTTCATGGGGGGCAAAAATCCTTAAAGCTGATCCATATGCTTTCTATGCTGAGCATCGTCCACATACTGCATCAGTCGTTTATGATATTGAAGATTTTGAATGGACAGATGAGGTTTGGGTGGAATCACGTAAACAATCTAATATCTTTGAACAGCCACTTAACATTTATGAATTACATTTAGGATCATGGCGCCGAGGTGAAGATTTAGTTGAGGCGGAAAACTTCCATAGTTATGCAGAAATTGTTGACGATTTAATTGAGTATGTACTTGAACATAGTTATACGCATATTGAGGTAATGCCACTTTATGAGCATCCATTCGATGGATCATGGGGATATCAAGCAACTGGTTATTATGCAGCAAGTAGCCGTTATGGTGAACCGAAAGATTTAATGATGTTTATTAACCGTTGTCATGAAGCAGGAATTGGTGTAATTATGGATTGGGTTCCAGGTCATTTTTGTCGTGATGCACATGGATTATATCAATTTGACGGTGAACCTGTTTATGAATATCCATTTGCAGATGCCGCAATTTCTGAATGGGGAACAGCAAATTTTGATTTAGCAAAAGGTGAAGTCCGAAGCTTTTTAATTTCAAATGCATTATTTTGGATGAAATATTATCATGTCGATGGTTTTCGTGTCGATGCTGTTGCTAACATGATTTATTGGGGCGGAAATAAAGATCGAGGTGAGAATCATGGAGCCATCGAGTTTTTAAAACGATTAAATACAGCACTCTTTGCTGAAGATGATAAATTATTAATGATTGCTGAAGATTCAACAAGTTATCCATTAGTAACAGCTCCGGTATCAGTGGGAGGATTAGGATTTAGTTATAAATGGAACATGGGATGGATGAATGACACACTAGATTACATTGAGTTAGATAATATATATCGTCCATATCATCATAATTACATCACCTTTGCGATGGCCTATGCTTATAGTGAGAACTTCATTTTACCATTTTCACATGATGAAGTTGTACACGGTAAAAAGTCATTAGTAGATAAAGCACCAGGAGACTATTGGCAAAAGATGGCTCAGTTTAGATTATTGTGCACGTATCAAATGACCTTACCTGGGAAAAAACTTAATTTTATGGCCAATGAGATTGCGCAGTTCCATGAGTGGAAAGATAAAGAACAAGTTGATTGGCATTTATTAAAATATCCTGCGCATGATGCATCGAATCGTTACATTAAAGATTTAAATAAAACATATTTAAATGATGCAGCATTCTGGGAATTAGATCACTCATTTGAAGGATTTGAGTGGATTGATGTTAATAATAATGAGCAAAGTATGTTCTCATATATTCGTAAAGCAAAAAATCCAGATGATTTTGTAGTCGTTGTATTAAACTTTAAACCTGTGGCATATCATCAATATCGAGTAGGTGTTCCAATGGAAGGGGAATATGTAGAGATTTTAAATAGTGATCGTGATTATTATCATGGATCAAATCAATATAATGGTTTACCTTTAAGCTCACAAGAAGGAGTCACTCATGGAAAGCCTTATTTTGTTGAAATGACTATTCCACCTTTTGGAGCGGTTATCTTAAAATATCAAGCCAAACCTTTAAAAGAAGACGTTTTATTAGATGAAAAAGAAGACGTTTTATTAGATGAAAAAGAGGATGTTGAAATTGTATTAGAGGAAGATGTTATAAACATTAACATCGATTAGTTTGAAGAATTAGAGGGGGATGAAGGGATGGCCGTTAACGTTGTTGCTATGATATTAGCGGGAGGAAAAGGAACTCGCTTAAAAGAATTAACCATTCATCGTCCCAAACCTGCTGTTTCATTTGCAGGAAAGTATCGCTTAATTGATTTTGTATTAAGTAATTGTACGAATTCAGGGATTGATCAAGTAGGGGTTTTAACACAGTATGAACCATTAGAGTTAAATAGTTATATTGGAGAAGGTAGTTCATGGGACTTAGATGTACATGGGGCCTCTGTCACAGTGATGGGGCCTTATACCTCTCGTGATTACGGCTTTTTATGGCAAGGTGGAACAGCAGAAGCTGTGATTTTAAATATGCCATTTGTTGAGCAGCATAATCCAGACTATTTATTAGTTTTATCTGCTGATCATATTTATAAGATGGATTATCAAAAATTAATCGATTATCATATTGAGAAAAAATCTGAATTAACGATTTCAACCATTCGTGTGCTAGAAGAAGATACGAATCGATTTGGAATGTTAAAGGTTGATGATCAAAACCGTGTGGTTGAGTTTGAAGAAAAGCCAAAGCAAACGGATAGTCGCTTAGCTTCTATGGGGGTGTATGTGTTCAGTTGGCAAAAGTTTAAGGAGGATATTGCTCATAAATACTATAAGCATCTTTATGATGGGGTTGATTTTGCTCAAGATGTGATTCCTCATTTTATTGATGTTGATTGTGCGGTATATGCCTATGAGTACGAGGGTTATTGGCGCGATGTCGGGACAGTTGAGGGCTACTGGAAAGCACATATGGATTTATTAGATCCTGAAAATGATTTGAATTTACACGATTATAGTTGGCCAATCTTCTCAAAAACTCCTAACTTACCTCCACATCATATTCTAAAAGGTGCAAAAGTTCATAATGCTTGGCTAAATGAAGGAAGTATGATTTTTGGTGAGGTACATAACTCGATTATCGGGCATCGTTGCGTCGTTCAGGAACGTTCGATTGTAGAAAAGAGTGTCATTTTAACGAACGCTTATATTGAACATGATTGTCATATTAGTTATGCCATTATTGGCGATGAAGTTATTATTCCAGCTCATACTGATATTCAAGGGGATGAAAATCATATTATACTAGTGACTAATGATAATTTGGAAGAAATTCTTGAGAATCAAGGTAGGGGGGATGAATAATGAAGAATAAGGCTTTATGTGTGATTGATGGAACGAATACGTCACAATCACTACAAAACTTATTAAATCAACGCTGTGTCGCAGCTTTACCCTTCGCCGGTCGTTATCGTTTAGTTGATTTTGCACTATCGAATGCTGTGCATTCTGGAATTACAAATGTCTCTATTTTCCCAGATGGTGATTATCACTCATTAAGTGATCATATTCGTTCGGGCAAGTTTTGGGGGCTTGATCGTAAGGTCGATGGTCTTTTCTTGTTACCGCCTAAAAAAGAGGTGAGTGCGATTGCGAATACATTGACTTTTGCGAGGATGAGAGAATATATTGAATATTTTCTACGTTCAAGGCAGACGTATGTTGTTATGTATCATGCTAATATTATTACGACCATTCGATTTGAAGAGCTTGTTAAATCTCATATTGAATCGGGAGCCGATGTGACGCAAGTATACTATCGTAATAAGCCTGTGAGTATCTTTGTTTTATCACGTGAGTATTTGATTGAGTTAATTTTAAGGTATGAAATTTCACCATATCAAACAGTAATGGATTTAGTTGAGATGAATGATGGAATTAAAATCAATCGATATGAACATACGTTATATACGCGTACAATAGATTCCATTTTATCTTACTATCGTGCGAATTTAGATATGTTACACTATGAGTACGGCTTTCAAATCTTCTTACTGGAACGTCCTGTTTTAACGAAAACGAAGGATGAATCCCCAACGTTTTATACGAAACAGGCTGATGTCAGTAATTCAATGATCGCAAATGGCTGTCATATTGAGGGGAAGGTTGAAAACTGTATTCTATTTCGTGATGTAACGATTAAGCGCGGGGCAATTGTAAGGAATTCGGTTATTTTACCGAGAACGGTGATTGGTGAAAACAGTATTGTTGAACAAGTTATTACAGATAAGCATGTTTATATTAGTGATGGCGCAAGGTTAAGCGGACAAGAGTATACACCTGTTGTGATTGGAAAAGGACAGCGTGTTATCGGAAATAAAGGGATTAATGTCGTTCAAATTTCAACGGAATGCGTTCCTTTCTATAAAACAGGAGGCTTGGCTGACGTAACATCCGAATTAACGCAGGAGTTAATTAATCAAGGATTAAATGTTGATGTGATTCTCCCGCTGCTTAATTCCTTAGCTGAACGTTATCAAGAAAATTTAAGTCATGAATTCCGTTCTGTTGCGGTGATTAATCAGTTAGAAGTGCCATATGATGTGTACCGCTATTCAAAGGATGGGATTAATTATTACTTCATCTCCTGTGGAGAGTTAACGCGTGAGAAGCTATATGGCTATAGTGATGATTGTCGACGCTATGAATTATATTGTTATTTAACCCTCGATTTTATTGAAAAATGTGGATTGAAATATGACGTGGTTCATTGTCATGATTGGTTGACGGGATTAGTTCCTTATTTTATGAAGTATGTGTTTATGAAGCGAAGCAATTATTTTATGTTTACGAAAACCGTCTTTACGATTCATAACATTCATTATCAAGGAATTTGTGATGTATCAGATTTAGCAATTATCTCGCAGTTTGATTCAATTCCAAATGAAGTGATGTTGTTTGAAAAGGTTAACTTCATGAAGACAGCAATTGTCATCAGTGATGAAGTTACAACAGTTTCTAAAACATACTGTAATGAAATCTGTTATCCATACTTTGCTGAAGGTTTGGATCGCTTTATTGTCGCACGTAAAGATCATCTTCATGGCATTTTAAATGGAGTTAATTATAATTATAATAATCCAGCAACGGATTTGAGTATTTATAAACGTTACTCGGCCAAAAATGTAGAGGTCAAAAAAGAAAATAAATGTCAAATGCAACGCGAGCTTGGACTCCAAGTCGATCCGAATGTACCAGTCATTGGAATGGTTTCGCGTTTAGTTGAACAAAAAGGGTTTGATTTAATTTTAAAAGTTTTTGAAGAGCTCATGTGTGAAAATGTTCAATTTGTATTGTTAGGTGATGGTGATTATAAGTACACTAGCTTCTTTAAAGCAATGGCACAAAAATATCCGACTAAAGTTTCTGTGAATATTGGTTTTTATTCTTATAATTCACAGATGATTTATGCAGGAAGTGATCTGTTTTTAATGCCATCGAGATTTGAACCATGTGGAATTAGTCAGATGATTGCCTTGAAGTATGGAACGATACCAGTTGTTCGTGAAACAGGTGGCTTAAAAGACACGATTATCCCATATAATGAATTTATTCAGTATGGAAATGGATTTGGATTTGCTCATTATAATGCGCATGATATGTTATTTACACTAAAGCGCGCGATTAATTTCTATCATATGCCAGAACATTGGAATAAGCTTGTTCAAAGCGCTATGGCACAAGATTTAAGTTGGAAAAGTTCAACAGAACAGTATATTAACCTCTATCGAAATTTAATAAACGAAGAATAAAGAACCAAAATTTCATTGGTTCTTTTTTTATAGTCTTTAATCATAAATGAGATAAAAAGTTTGGCTCTGTTTTAGATAAATGTTGATGCTTAAAAACATTGATATTAACTACTGTATCTTGAAGTTATCGAACGACGATTTAAGTAAATTAGTATGTTTTAAATAAATATCAACACTCTTTTAAAACAGAGCCAAAAGTTTATTAAACAATAAGAGATTATAGGAAGGAATCATCTCATGGATCTTATTTACTCAATCTATACTTTTTTGAATAGGGCGCAATCTGTATTTGCTTATTGAAAGAGTTAACAGAGGCTCAATAGGGATAACGTTAGATGCTATTTCTATACATAAATCGATCAACTATTTACATGAATTCCGCGTAAGTTGAATTTTTAAAATTTTAGCGATTATTATATAGAAGTAATAGAATTTTTTGCAATTTAAAAAAGTTATAAATTTTTATAGCTCTCTAATTTTCACAACACGAATTCCATCACAAGAAAAAAATACAAGATGGAATGTGAATCTTGTATTTTTTAGTGCTTTATAAAGTTTAATTCAACTGAGTTTAAATTGGGTTAATTTAATTGTTGAAATTTCTTCACCGAACTCTGATTCAACTAATTTTAGGCAGGCGATTAAACAGAGTTCTTTTGACATAAACCTATTTTTTTAGCAAGTGTTCTGTTAAAGATGATGATATTTTATATTTCTAAAGAAGTTATATTAAATTATCGGTTCACTATTTCATAGAGCAAGTCTTTTTAAATCCTTGTGAAGGTGACAAAAAAACAGAAGATTGAGAAGCTAGTGGTTAAATCCAGAGAAAAAAAATGTAAAAAATCCATTGTTTTTATCTACAAAAGGAACGCGTTACATGGGAAACAATGGTTTAATATCGATGATTATCTGCTATAATAAGTTTATGAAATGGAAAAATGTGTAACGTCAGAGGGGTGTTACATATATGGAAGGGAGATATCTTCTTATGGCTAATGTATTTGCTAATAAAGATGTATTCAAAGAAGCGTTTCAAACACGTGTGGAACAAATTTATGGGGTTAAATTCGAAGAAAGTACACCACATCAACGTTATTTCACGCTTGGGACACTTGTTCGTGAGTATATTTCATCAAATTGGATTGAGACAAATGAGGCAATTGCAGAGGGGAAACACAAACAAGTCTATTATTTCTCAATGGAATTTTTGATGGGACGTTTATTAACTAATAATATTATGAACTTAGGCATTCGCTCAGTGATTGAAGCTGGGATGAATGAATTAAATATTGAATTAAATGAATTAGAACGTATTGAGGCTGATGCGGGTCTTGGTAATGGAGGACTTGGACGTTTAGCAGCGTGCTTTATGGATTCGATTGCTTCATTAGGATATCCTGGGCATGGAAATGGGCTTCGCTATCGATATGGTTTCTTTGAACAAAAAATTATTGATGGTTATCAAGTAGAGGTTCCAGATAAATGGTTACAACGTGGCTATGTTTGGGAAGTTCGTAAATCAAATGAATCAGTTGAAGTTCCATTCTATGGACAGGTGACAGTTGAGCACGTTGATGGAAAAGACGTATATAAACATGTTCCAACTGAGTATGTTCGTGCCGTACCTTACGATGTTCCTCTTGTAGGTGACATTTCAAATGGAAATAAGACGGTGAATACGTTACGTTTATGGTCATCAGAACCAACAGAAAATCAATATCCAGATCATCTTTCAGCCGTTGAATACGAAAAAGGTGTTCGTAATATCTCAGAGTTCTTATATCCAGATGATTCAACAACGGAAGGAAAAATTTTGCGTTTAAAACAACAATATTTCTTTGTTGCTGCAGGGGTACGTTGGGCAGTTCGTCAACACAAAGAAACTTATGGGACGCTTGATAATTTCCATGAAAAAAACGTGTTACATATCAACGATACACACCCAGCGTTAATCGTTCCTGAATTAATGCGTATTTTAATTGATGAAGAAGGTTATGGTTGGGATGAAGCATGGGAGATTACGCAACATTCATGTGCTTACACGAACCACACAATTTTAGCTGAAGCGCTTGAAAAATGGCCAGTTCGTTTATTCCAACCGTTATTACCACGCATCTATATGATTACAGAAGAAATTAATCGTCGCTACTGTTTACAATTATTAGAGCTTTATCCAAATCAACCACAAAAGGTTGCAGAGTTAGCGATTATCGGTTATGATCAAGTTCGTATGGCTCACTTAGCAATTGTTGGGTCATTTAGTATCAATGGAGTAGCACAATTACATACAGATATCTTGACACATATTGAAATGAAAGATTTCTATGATATGTATCCAGACCGATTCAATAATAAAACAAACGGAATTACACATCGTCGCTGGTTATTACATTGTAATCCGGAATTAACAACTATTTTAGATCAGGAAATTGGAACAGGATATCATACAAATACATTTGAACTAGCGAAGTTAGAGGAAAAAGTTAAAGATAAAGCAGTTCAAGAAGCTATTACGAAAATGAAATATGCACGTAAAAAAGCATTAGCAGAACGTATTGAACGTGAACAAGGAGTTAAATTAGATCCAAATTCTATTTTTGACATTCAAGTAAAGCGTCTTCATGCGTATAAGCGTCAGCTATTAAATGCGATGCATATCATGTATTTATATAATCGTTTAAAAGAAGATGAAGTATTTAAAGCGAACTTCCATCCTCAATCATTTATTTTTGGTGCAAAAGCAGCTTCAGGGTATTATTTTGCAAAGAAAGTTATTAAGTTAATTAATTCAATTGCCGAAAAAGTAAATAATGATCCAGATACATGTGACTTATTAAAAGTAGTCTTTGTAGAAAACTATAATGTGACATATGCAGAGTTAATTATGCCAGCTGCCGATTTATCGGAACAAATCTCAACGGCTTCAAAAGAGGCTTCTGGAACAGGAAATATGAAATTTATGATGAATGGAGCTCTTACAATCGGAACAATGGATGGAGCGAACGTCGAAATTCATGAATTAGTTGGAGATGACAATAGCTTTATCTTTGGTTTAACTGCAGATGAAGTAAATGACTATTATCAAAATGGTGGCTATAATCCATGGGATCTTTATAACTCAGACTCACGCATTCGTCGTGTGCTAGATCAATTAGTAAATGGATTCTTAACACCAGATACAGAAGAGTTCCGTGATATCTTTAATGCAGTCACACATAACGGAGATGAATACTTCGTATTAAAAGATTTCGATGCTTATGTTCGTGCTCAAGAAGCTGCAAATCAAACATATAAAAATCGTAAAAAATGGATTGAAATGTCAATGATTAATATTGCACGTTCTGGTAAATTCTCATCAGATCGTACAATTGAAGAATATGCAGACCAAATTTGGCATTTAGAAAAATTAAAGTTTTAATAAATATCAATAGAAGCAACTCTTTTTAGGGTTGCTTTTTTGATGTGCTAGTATCTTTTTAAGGAACTAAAAAAGATACCCTCAAACGAGAGTATCTCTAAATAGATTTAGCCAATAATTGATTCGTATAAGTTTGATTTGGCTGCAAAGTATTTTGTTGAGGCATCAGCATAAGCTTTGTATGTTTCCTCAAGTGTTGAGAAGTCATTGTTTAATCCGTTGAAGTATTGTATAGCCTCACTCGGTTTTTTTGTGTAAAACATCTCTTCTGTTTTAGATAGCTTTGAGTTTAATGCTTCAATTTGTTTATGTAAAAGTGATAATTCATTTAGACGAGTTGTTTCTAATTCAATAGCTTCATCTGCTAATTTTTTTTGCTCAGCTGATAATTTGGAAGTAGTATTTTCTAACTTATTAGTTAAATCCATATTTATTAAGTCTGTTAGCTGTGACTGTAATAGTTGAGTATTTTGATAAGCTATATTGAATTGTTCAAAGGTAGTTGTTACATCTGTTTCTTCTGTGTAAGTTTCTCCAATTGTAATTAAGTTCTGCACAGATGATTGTAATTCATTTAAATTTTGTGCCATTGATTGAGTATTTACTTCAATATTTTGTTCAATTTTTGTATCAATATTACTTAAGGCTGTATAGGTTCTTGTTTCAGGAACCTGATATGAAAAGGCAGCCATTAATCCAATCACTAAAATAGCAAGTAAAATAACGATTGATAATGCTTTTTTCATGATGGGTACCTCCTAAATTTCATCACTATGGAAGAAGTTTCGAGTAAAGTGTTGCTCTGGATTATAAGGTAAGAATTCATACCCTAAACTTTGATAATATTCAATAACACGTGGTAAAACTTCTAATGTTGAATTTTTTTCATGGAATAAGACAACTAAGTTGGTTGCATCTTTTCTTAGCTCTGTATAGTGTTGAACATTTTCAAAGACTTGGTTGGCATCAGTATATTTCCAATCAAGAGAATCAACGTCCCAATCCCAACATTTAAATCCTGCTTCATTTAAATCTTTAATATGTTCAGGTTTGAAAGTGCCTCCTCCAGTTCCATAAGGTGCACGACATAATTCACTTTTGAATCCACCAGTTATTTCTTCAATTAAAGCTTGCTCTTCTTTTAATTCAGCAACAAAGTTAGCAGGTCCATTCTCACCATATAAGTGATTGTAGTTATGAGTCATTGTATGCATTCCAATGTAATGACCTGAGTCCTTCATACGTTGTAATAATTCTTTTGAGTTAGCGTTATTACTTATAGAGGTTCCTAACACAAAGAATGTTCCTTTAACATTATACTGGTCTAAAAGATCCATTATTTTTGAAGCGTTATTAGATGGCCCATCATCAAATGTTAAATAGACAAATTTAGCTTCTTGATTGTGCCAGCGTTTAATTGGTGTTGTTTTTTCAAATGTTAATTGTTCAACAGGCTGTTCATTGTAAGTTAAATGTCTGCGTTGTTGCGAGAGGTTGGCAAAAAGTCCTCCTACAATGATCGCAACGATTACCAAACTAAATACGATATAAAATAATGGTGATGGTTGCTTTTTAGTTGAGTAGTAGCTTCGATTATAGTTTCCCATAAATAATCTCCTTTTCATTTAATGTATGTCTAATTGTTCATTATTTTCTAATATAATTAGATCTTCCTTCACTGGAAGGCATTTTTTAAGATAATGAATAAGCTCTTGTTTGGTTTTAAATTTAATTAATTGATATGGATAAATTGGGGCATATTTTTCTAAATAGTATAAATCAGTAGCTGTATAAAATAAAAGTCCTGATTGTTCAATATAAACTTGGTTATGACTTTTATCATATATGAAAAGATTGATTAACGATAATTGTTCAGGTGGATGAAAAGATAGTGTTCGGCTTTTCCAAGTCTTTTTAATTTCATTAATCATTTGTTGTTGATCACTGTCAGAGACTTCAATAGGAGCATAAAGGGCTGTAAAGAGTTTGAATTGATCTGAAGATAAAGTAGCATATGGATTAGTTTCTATCAGATCTAAATCAAAACTAGAGATGTTAAATATTGAATCTGATTGAAGTTTTAAATAATGATTAAATAGGCGAAAGGACAAAAGTTTAGAATCCAAATCATAATAAGGTAAGTTGTTTTCATACCAGGTATCCATCAACTCTTTAGCTGGATACTCAATTTTAGAAGTACTCATCTTTGTTTTAATGAGTTGATCTTTCTTCATCATATTATTGTAATCAGAAATAGTATTCCAAAATAGTGTTAAATCCTTTTGAGGAATCGTTTTGGGAATGAGAGTTTCTAATAGTTGTTTTGATTGTTGATCGTCAAGATTAGAGTAGGTATAGGTGTCTTTTTTTACAAGGTAACCCCCTATGAGAATAAGAGTTAATAGCCAAAAGATTATTAGTTTACGTTTCATTTAAGTTCATCTCCATCGGTAGATTGATGATGAATTCAGGATAGCCCATATATCCTGGGGCGATTTCATAACGATCAAAAGAAATAACAACTTGTCCTTGTTCATTAATATAAAATTTTTCTTCATTTTCAAGAACTTCAAAAATATTAATCTCATCAAAGAAGAGCATATTTTCATCTTCTTTCTTTTTAGATTCAATTTGTTTATAGATTTCAGTTCCTACTTTTGTTAAATAATCAGGACCAAATAATGTCCGAAGTGTGATGTGACCTCCAGTTTGTAAATCAACGTTGTAGTAGTATTGTTCTTTATCAACTGTAGAGTAAGGAATATTCTCATACTTTTTAATGATAAATGATAGATATCGATCATTATAGAACGTTGTTTGATAGTCAACCTCAACTAATAATGGTTCGATTTGAGACGGCTTGTATCCTGCTTGAATGTAAGTATCATAAAGTTCTTTAGCTAACTGTTCTGATTTAGAGACGCTGAAATCAATTTGTTTTTTTATTTCATAATTGATTCGATCTTCGAGTTCATTATTTCCTGTATTTTCAAGAACAGGGATCCTAACATAAATATTTTTCATCTCATCCATTGTTTGATAGTTTCTAAAGGTTAAGACTTTAACGATCTGAGTTAAGAGTGGAATATCTGATAAGTTGCTAGCTAACACAGGGGAGGTGTTTAAAAGAATCACAAAGACAGTAGTCATTGCAAGGGTTAGAGGAACAAGAAGTTTAAAGAAATGTCTTGTTGATCGAGGTGGAGAAGTTTCATTAACGGTTTGTTGGATGATTTCACTTAAGTTATCAGGAACTTCAATCTGGTCATATATTTTTTTCGTATTTTTAAGCTTATTCATAAGGGTCAATCTCCTTATAATTGAGTTTTAATAGTTTTAATGCTTGGTAAAGTCTTGATTTAACCGTACTTAAGTTAGTATTTGTAATAGTTGAGATTTCTTCAAGAGTCATTTCTTCATAAAACCTTAAAATGATAATTGTTTTTAGTTTATCGGGTAATTTATTGACTTCTTGGTATAAATTTAATTCATCCAAGTTGTATAAATCAGAGTGTGGAATCTGTTCAATTTCTGATGAAAAAGTGAGTAGTTGCTTATTCGTTCGAAGATAAGTCAGACTTTCATTAACGAGAATGCGATAAAACCATGTTTTAAGAAATTGAATATCTCTTAAAGATTGATATTTAGTTAAAGCTTTATAGATAGCATTTTGAACAGCATCAAGCGCTGCTTGTTCTTCACGCGTATAACTATATGCAAATCGATAAAAGTGCTCTTGATTTGTTGTTACAAACGTAACAAGCTGTTCATAAATATCTTCCTTGTTATTTATTTTGAACACAACTGTGAATCTCCTTCCAACCTCATCCTGTTAATTTAGTTATCTTTAACAGTCCTCCATTTATTAGACGTATATTTGTCTAAAAAAGTTTAAATAAAATAAAAAAAATGTTCTTTTTTAGCTTATTTTATGTAATTAAAGCAAAAATAATAGTTAAAGGAGCGGTATTAATGGAAAAACGCTGTGAATTATGCGAACGTAGTGATATCAAATTAACCAAACATCATTTAATTCCAAGAGAAGAAGGTGGAACAGAAAAAGATATTGTCATGATTTGTTCAGATTGTCATCGGCAAATCCATGCTTCGTACTCAAATCAAGAGTTAGCACTTCGATTATTTTCTATTGAAGCGTTAAAAAGCGACGAAAAATTAAAAAAGTTTATTCGATTTATAAAGAAGCAACCTGCATCAAAACGGATATCTATTGCCAAGTCTAGAGATAGAAAGTGTAAATAATTGATAATTGATTTATTAAGGGCATAAGATAGTATTTATAAGCCATTAAAAGAGGGAAGATTAAAAAGTTGAATTTCATATTTCAGTTTGTAGTTTGATGGTGTTGTAAAAAGAAGAGTTTGTTTCAAGGTTAGTATTGCAAAGTATGAACTATATGTTAGGGGGATGTATCGTGGAAGTATAAATCTCATTCATTTTTTTCTAGAGTGCGGTCATTCAGTTTATAAAAGTTCTAATAGGTGAAGCAATGAAGGAGGTAGCAGTTTAGGAGCCAAGTGAGTATGGAATGTTAAGGATAAAATCTTAATTTAGATAGTTTCATTTTAAATTGTGCTCCTAGACGAGTACATACTGGTGAGGAATAGATAGATTTGAACGAGTGTATAATCACTTAACAGAGGTGTTAACAGCATCAGCTATATAAAAAAAGACTGCGAGTCTTTGCAGTCTTTAGTATGATAGTTGATAAATTAAGAAGCGTTCTCGGTGATCACGTTTGTAGTTAGGTAAAGTGATTTCTTGTTTCAGTGTAAATGCGGTACGATGTTCAAGGAAGTATTGATATTCATCTGAAGCATAATAAAGAATTAGTTCAACTTCTCGAGGCGTATTTTCTAGTGAGATTAAAATATTTTCCACGATCTTTCTAAAAATTTGAATGGAGAATGGATTAAAGAAATAGAATTTGTTATCTGTTGGTTGAATGAGGTAGTCTTCAGCTAAACAGCAATAAAAATCAATGCAATCTTTTGGGCGACGATGTTTTTTTAGATAGTTATCTTTATTTCGCATTGCATCCTCATAAAAGGTTTCGTTTAATTCTATTCCTATGACATGCGCATGAAAATAATGTTGGATATAGAAGTTTAAACGTCCTTTTCCACACCCGTAATCAACGACATGGTCGGTTGATTTGAGCTGATATTGTTCAAATAAATAATTTAGCATCTCATAAGGGGTTGGTTCATATCTGTGATAAAGATGAGAGGTATGATATTTATCAACACCACTTGTTTCAATATTTAATAATGTTTCATAATCTTTTTCATTCATTTCATTTATCCTCATTTATTGTGATGATTTAATTGTATGAGTTTATCCAAAAAGTTTCAAGAGAATATGTGTGGATAACTCATAAAAAGGAGAGATTTAATTGAATAAGTCTAATAATAGAGTTCAGATTAAAAGCTCTAGCTTTGAGGAGTTAGGCTATGTCAAAAAGCTTTGAGCAGACGAAGAGACGATGCGTGATGTTGGTGGAATCATTGAATTTGTACCCGAGCGTCATCAAAGTTGGTATGAACGTATGGTGAAAACTAGGTGATGGCTGTAATGTCTATTGTTTGGTTTATAACGAAAATCAGAGGCCCGTTGGTGAGATTAGTTTTCATTGTTATGATGAAAATGAAAAAAGTGCCTCGTTTAATATTAAGATACAAGCTCGTTATCGAGGGAAAGGATATGCTAAAGCCACAATGGATTTAATGCTTGGTTATTATTTTAATGAGTTTGGTGGCGAAGTCATGATCGATGAGGTCATAAATGAACGTGGGATTCGCGTCCTTATGAGTTATGGTTTTGAGAAGGTAGATAAAACTGAAGTTGGAATATTGTTAAGATTAACAAAAGACAAGTTTAATCAAATTCAAAAGAGTGACTAAATGTTACTCTTTTTTATGATGACATTGACGTTTGATGAATATCTTTTATATAATAGAAAGCTGTATGTAATTTTTATAAAAGTGAGGTTATCGATGAAAAATTTAAGGCAAGAGTGGTTAGGGAATACAAAAGGTGATATTTTAGCAGGAATTGTTGTGTTTATGGCGTTAATCCCAGAAGTGATGGGCTTTATGATTGTAGCAGGTGTTGACCCGATGGTTGGGGTCTATGCAACGTTTTGCATGACGATGATTACGGCTATTTTTGGAGGTCGTCCAGGGTTAATCTCAGCTGCAGCGGGAGCTATGGCATTAGTTTTAGCAAATTTAGTTCGTGATTATGGGATTGAATATATGTTTGCAGCAACTATTTTAACGGGGATTTTACAAGTTATTTTTGGATATTTAAAAATCGGGAATTTACTAAAGTTTATTCCTAAACCAGTGATGCATGGATTTGTGAATTCACTTGGAATTATGATGTTTATTTCGCAGTTAGAACATTTCCAAGGAAATTCTATCTTATTGCTACTAGGTGCAATTGGAATTGCGATTATTTATCTGTTCCCTAAAGTAACAAAGAAAATTCCATCTCCAATTGTGGCGATTACAGTTGTTACAACAATTGTGCTTACATTTAAAATAGATATTAAAACGTTAGGAGATATGGGGCGATTAACACGTGAATTACCAAAGTTCATGATTCCTAATGTTCCATTTAATTTAGAGACGTTATCAATTATTTTTCCCTATGCGATTTCGTTATCCATTGTAGGGATTGTAGAGTCATTATTAACAGCGCAGTTAATTGATGAAATCACTGAAACGTCAAGTCATAAAAATAAAGAAACAGTGGCACAAGGACTTGCTAATGTAGTGTCAGGATTCTTTGGTGGGATTGCTGGTTGTGGTATGATTGGTCAATCAATGGTGAACTTGAATTATGGTGGACGCGGGCGTTTAGCGAGTGCAGTCGCAGGATCATTAATGTTAGGCTCAATGATCTTATTTAGTCGATTTGTGATTAAAGTTCCTGTTGTTTCATTAGCGGCAGTGATGGTGGTTGTTTCATTGACCACGATTAATTGGCAATCGTTCAAGCGAATGCATAAAGTTCCATTAACCGACAATGTAGTGATGTTAACAACAGTAGGGATTGTGGTAATAACACATAACTTAGCTTATGGAGTTGTGGCAGGAACGTTATTAAGTGCTATTTTCTTAGGAATCAAAAGTTCAAAAGTACAAGTAATTAAAGTGGATCATACTTATATGGTTAGTGGACAATTATCATTTGCCTCTGCTTCCGACTTTATCGCTGCTTTTGATTATCAAGATGAAGACAAGACAATAACGATTGATTTTACAAATGCTCGTCTTTGGGATGAGTCAGCAGTTGATGCTATTGATAAGGTTATGCTTCGCTTAGACAAAAATGGTATTGAAGCAACATTAAGCGGATTAAGTCCAAGTTGTAAAACATTAGTGGATAAATGTGCACTTCATAATAAAACAGATGAATTAAAAACAGTCTCAGGCCATTAAAAAGA
The DNA here is from genome assembly GCF_025594995.1 of Turicibacter sp. GALT-G1. Taxonomy (NCBI): domain Bacteria; kingdom Bacillati; phylum Bacillota; class Erysipelotrichia; order Erysipelotrichales; family Turicibacteraceae; genus Turicibacter; species Turicibacter sp. GALT-G1. Next base: position 85,492 of record NZ_JAMQUS010000015.1, on the reverse strand, counting down.
GCGGTAAAACGCTCTTTTAATTTGTCAAAAAACATGATAATTCGATATAATAAAGCTAAGTTTAGATGAAGGATGAGGCAATATGATAGGTGCAGGAGAAATTCGGGTGAAACTAAAGCGTAACCCAAAACAGTTATATGAACATCAAGTAGAGGCATTAGAGGTATTAAAACAGATAGATCAGCACGAGTCATTTAAATCAGTCTTAGTGATTCCAACAGGTGGAGGAAAAACATTAACTGCTTGTTGGTGGTTATTAAATGGTGCACTGAATAATAAGAAGAAAGTTTTATGGTTAGCACATCGACAACTTTTATTAGAACAGGCGGCTAAGACTTTTGAGCTAAATGCTTATGCAGATGTGATGACTAATCGATGGGGATTTAACTATCGAATTATTTCTGGTACTCATCAGTCAACTCAAATGATTGAACGTACCGATAATTTATTAATTGTCAGTAAGGATAGCTTAGCTAAGCGTGTGAAGAGTTTAGATTGTTGGTTAAAAGGTGAAAAAGAATTATATATCATTGTAGATGAAGCTCATCATGCGAGTGCGCCAACTTATGAGAAGATTTTAAATCATCTTCAGACTAAAGTTCCAAATATAAAATTACTTGGGTTAACGGCAACCCCTTTCCGAAGTGATGCTCGTCATCTAAGTGAAGTGTTTCCAGATGATATTGCCTATAAAATTGATTTAACAGATTTAATTAAACGAGGGATTTTATCGCTTCCTCATTTTGAAGAATGTCAAACAGATTTAGTTTTAGAATTAACGAAAGAAGAACAAAAAAAGTTAGAGCTTGAAGATTGGATTCCATCTGATATTGCTATTAAAATGGCGAAGCATAAACTGAGAAATGCTATGATTGTGAGGAAATACGATTATAAAAAATATGGACAAACCATTGTTTTTGCTATTAATCGAGTCCATGCCTTAGTTTTAAAGTCATTATTTGAAAAATCAGGTGTGAAATGTGGGGTTATTATTTCCCGGGAAACTGATGATATTTTGGAAATGAAACAATTTGGTGCAGAAAATGAGGCTGTTATTACGGCTTACCAATGTGGGGAAATCAATATATTAATTAATGTCAATATTTTAACGGAAGGGGTAGACCTTCCTCAAACTCGTTCTGTTTTTTTAACCCGCCCAACGACTTCAGCAACATTAATGACCCAAATGATTGGTCGGGCTTTACGCGGAAGTAAAGCAGGTGGAACTAATGAAGCCTATATTGTCAGCTTTATTGATGATTGGCAAGATAAGATTACTTGGGTGAATGCAAAGACATTGATGAATGAACAGAAAGAGTTACGAGAAGGAGAGTTGAGTGATCGGGTCGAAAAGATTTATGAGCAGATCTCATTTGCTAAATTAGAGGAATATATTCATTTATTAGATGCAAGTATTGATACAACTCAATTCGAGTCGATTCGGTTCATTAAACGAATCCCATTAGGAATGTATGCTTTTACGTTTGTTGATCGAGGGATTGAACGGAGTCATCAAATTTTAATATACGATAGTACGAAGCGTCGCTACGATCATTTGATTGAACAGTTACCACAGTTTTTTAATTATCATCAAATTAAAGGTGAGATTACTTCACCTCATTTATTACAAAAGTTAAGTGATATTTGTGCACGACGTTGCTTTTTAGGTGAGTTCATTCCCGCCTATGATGAACGTGATGTTAAAGCCTTGCTTCAATATTTTAGTGTTCATCAAGAAGCGCCACCATTTATTCCATTTGAACAATTAGATCGTGAGCGTGTGGATTTATCGAAGGTGGCTCAAACTATTATTGACGAGCATTTGACGCGTTCAGAGCAACGTGCTTATATCGATCAGTTGTGGAATAGCCCAGAGTCTTTATTCTCTATTTATTTTCATAAAAAAGTATTTTTTATGCGACAACTAAATATTGAATTGAGAAAATTAGTGGAGGGAGAGACACGTGGAGTTAGTTAATGTCTATGATATTGCAACATTTTTATCTGTTATTGACGTTTCATATATAAGAGAACGACAAATCATTAGTGAATTATATCGGGATTTACAATATGAAGGATCTTTGAATGAGTTTATGTTAAACGTTGATGAGCAATTAGAACAATTAGACGTTCAAGTGATGAAAGAGATTGATGAATTACAATCACAAATGAAAAAAAATCTAATTAGTTGTCACTTTGAAAAAGATATGGCGCACTATTTGAAAGTTATGAAACTTAGGATGCAATATACTGAGGCTGACTATGTGAAAATCAAGCTACGCACTCTTTTAAAGCAATTAGGTTATAAGCGCCGTAGTGATAAATTAGTAGCGGAACTAAATAAGATGTTTCAACAATTAGGTTTAATGGTTTATAAAAAAGGGGGGATTTTAGGTGATTTATCTGAATTAGCATTAGATGAATTTATGACTATTCGATTAAGGAGTGAATAAGATGATTAAAAAGCAGATTCAATCATATGTTCCGATGAATGAGCAAGAAGTACAGGATCAAAAAGTGATATTAAATTATATCAAATTATTTGAGCATAATATTTTAACAAGAGAAAATGAATTTGCACATCTGACAAGTTCAGGATTTATTTTAAATGAGGCAAGAGATAAAGTTTTAATGATTTATCATAATTTATATAATAGTTGGGCTTGGACAGGTGGGCATGCTGATGGTGAGGCAGATTTATTAGCAGTGGCAATAAAAGAAGCTAAAGAGGAAACAGGGGTTACAAATATTCGTCCATTAAGTACAGAAATCATGTCATTAGATATTTTACCGGTTTGGGGTCATATGAAGAAAGGGAAGTATGTAAGTTCTCATCAACATTTAAATGTTTCTTATTTATTAGTTGGAAGTGAGGAAGATGTATTACGTATTAAAGAAGATGAGAATAGTAATGTCGGTTGGATTCCAGTTAATGAAATTGAAACATACTGTCAGGAACCACAAATGATCCCTATTTATCAAAAGTTACTACAACGTGCAACAGTTCTATAAAAAGTTGATAAAAGAAAAGTCTTAGAAAGTATTTTTTCTGAGACTTTTTTATTTATGTAAAGGGGCAGTTTTATTTTCAAAAATGTTCTTTTTGTGTTCTATGTAAAAATAGTGGTGAAAATGTTGATTTTTGTATAGAATTTGGATATAATGCTTTCGTAAGTAAAAAGTACTAAAATTATCCAAATTTAAGGATGAGATTTTAGCGAAAAAATTCAATGGCCATATTGAATAGGAGGGCATGAAAGTGAAAAAATTAGCAGCATCATGTGCAGTATTATTTGGACTATCATCAATGGTAGCTTGTTCAAATCCAAATGAAAATCAAAACGAACAAGAAAACAAAGATTTATTGACTTCAATTGAAAATCCAGTTGAAATCGAATTCTGGCATGCTATGTCAGGACCAAACGAAGCAGCAGTTAATCAATTAGTTGAAGATTTTAATGCGACAGTTGGTCAAGAAAAAGGAATCACAGTTAAGCCTATCTATCAAGGGGCTTATAATGACTTAAAATCAAAGGTAACAGCGGCAATTAAAGCAAAAACAGCACCAGCTATTTCTCAAGCATATCCTGACTGGGTAGCAGAGTATTTACAATCTGGAGCGGTTGTTGAATTAGATAATTATATTTTCCATGAAGAAGTAGGGATTGAAAACTTTGATGATATCGCTGAAGCATATCGTAAAGAAAATAGCCAATACGAAGGGAACAAATTTTACTCTTTACCATTTAATAAATCAACAGAAGTTTTATACTACAATAAAACATTCTTCGAAGAGCACAATTTAACAGTGCCAACAACTTGGGCAGAAATGGAAGAAGTTTCTAAACAAATCACAGAAATTACTGGAAAGCCTTCATTCGGATTCGATTCAGCAGAAAATGCCTTCATTACATTAGTTAAACAGTTTGGTGGAGAATATACAACATCTAAAGGTGAAGTATTATTCGGTGAATCTGATGCAGCTGTTGAAATGTTAGAAATGATTAAACGTAATACTGATGCTGGATACTGGCGTTTACCAGGTGAAGATAAATACATGTCTGGGCCATTCACAAGTGGTTTAGTTCAAATGTTTGTTGGATCAACTTCAGGGGCTTCACATGTAATCAACGGATTATCAGGGGCTGAGAATGCATTTGAGTGGTCAGCTGCTCCAATTCCACAACAAAGTGAAGATACTAAAGCAGTTATCCAACAAGGAACAAACGTTGTTGTTATGAAACAAGGGAATACAACAGATGAGCAAGTATATGCTGCTTATGAATTTGCAAAATTCTTAGGAACATACGATGCTAACCTTTACTGGACAATGAATACAGGATATTTACCGATTCGTCAAACAGTTGTTGACTCAGAAGAATATCAAAACTACATTGTTGAGTCAGGAGATATGACAAAAGAAGCTGGACCTGCACAATCAGACTACTACTTCTATGATGTTGTTTTCACAAATGATGACTTCACATCATACAATGTGCGTACAGCTGCTGGGGTTGCAGTTGAAAATGTTGTATTAAATGGTATGGAACCAGCAAAAGCAGTAGAAGAGGCTTTAAGATCATTAAATTTAAAATAATCTTTTAATTGGGATAGTCTTGATGACTATCTCTTTTTTATTTTGATTAATACCATTTTGTTTTTTGTCGAACTTTGTTATAATATTAAAAAGTAAATAGATGAGGAGTTAGATGTTATGTTAGTGGATTTACATATGCATTCTTATTATTCAGATGGATCATTTTCTCCATGTGAAGTGGTTGAATTAGCGAAGCAAAAAGGATTGGGATTTATTTCGATTACAGATCACAATACGATTGAAGCACACGAAGAGTTTGAGTTAGCTTGTCAACAACTTGGCATGAAATATGTACTTGGTGTTGAGTTAGATTGTGTATTTGGGGAACGATCAGTACATTTATTAGCCTATGATTTTAAAGTAAATGAAGAATTTGCTGCTATTATTAAAAAATCACGTCATCAATTAGATCAAATGGGTGTTGATTTGATTAAGATTATGGAAAAAGAATATGATCATATTTCATTAGCTGATTATGAAGGTTATACATATGATCGCCGTTTAGGGGGATTTAAAGGTATTCATTATTTACATGATCGTGGATTTACTGAAAATGTGATGGATGGATTAAAAATTTATCGTGATTATGAAGTTTTTTATAGTAACTATGACTTCCCAACGGTAGAAGAAGCGATTAAACACATTCATATATGTGGAGGAAAAGCAGTTCTAGCACATCCAGGTAAGTATTATCGTAATAGTACGATGGAAGAGGTTATTACTGATTTTGAGAAGTTATTAGCAAGTGAGATTGATGGGATTGAATGTTACTATCCGATTCATAGTGAGGAATTAACGGCTTGTTGTGTGAATTTCTGTGAAGAGCATGATTTGATGATTACGGTTGGGTGTGACTGTCATGGAGAGATGAGTAAAAAAGAAAACGAGTATATCATGGGATGCATTAAAAAAGATGAAACAGAATTAAAACTTAAATTTTAATTCTAAAAAAGCGAAGTTGAACTTCGCTTTTTTAGAATGTAACCGGTATCTCAACATGTGTAACCGTTAACAGTGTATATTACATGTATTGAATGTATGCGCTTTAGGTGGTATATTACCTAATGTGAACAGCTAATAAAATATGGGGGGCATAGAAATGAAAAAATTATTATCAATCGGATTAGTTGCGTCATTATCATTAACAGGTCTTGTAGCATGTGGAAATGATGGGAATACAAATACACCATCGTCAACATCTGATGCTGGAGAACAGGGTGGACAAACAGGAAGCTCAGAATCAACAGCAAATGGAGACAAAGTTGAAATTAAATTATGGTTAGATGATGATGATTTTGCAGCAGCTATTGAGCCAGCAATCGAAGAAGCACTGCCTAACATTGATATTATTTATGAAAAAGTTGGGTCTGTAGATGCTCGTAAAAAGCTTGCGTTAGATGGTCCAGCTGGATTTGGGGCAGATCTATTTATTCAGCCACATGATGGAATGAGTGATTCTATTCAATCACAAATTTTATTACCATTAGGATCTGAGATTGGAGCAAATATTGAAGAGCGCTTTTTAGAAGGATCAGTTGGAACAGTTAAATCAGGAGATAATTATTATGGTATTCCACTAGCAACTGAATCAATTGCATTATTCTATAATAAAACATTATTAGAGGAAAACGGATTTGAAGTCGCTACGACATTTGAAGAGTTAATTGAACAAGCTAAACAATATAATGATGCCGCAGCAAATAAATTCTTATTCCGTTTTGATGCTGGTAACTCATATACAATGCATCCATTTTTAACGTCTGCAGGATTTGAACTATATGGACCAAATCATGACGATGCTTCACAAGTAAACTTAAACACACCAGAAGTAGTGAAAGGATTAACATTCTATCAATCATTAAAAGAAATTTTACCTGTCCCATATGCCGATTTAAATTGGGATTCAATTGAAGTTGAATTTGCTAAAGGTAATGTTCCTTATATTATTACTGGACCTTGGTCAATTGCTGAAGTTCGTAACCAAAATACAGGATTTGAATGGGGAGTTACAACAATTCCAACTATCAATGGTGTACAACCTGAAACATTCTCTGGAAACATCATTGCTTGTATTAGTGCCTATACACAACACGTAGCTGAATCTAAACAAGTTCTTGAATTCTTAGCATCAGAAGAAGGATTAAAAATTCTTTATGATGTAAAAGGAAGTATTCCAGCATTAAAAGATAATTCAGTTATTGAAGGTGTTTTAGAAGATCCATATGTTTCAGGAATTTTAGCACAAGCAGAATTCTCTCAACCAATGCCAATCTTACCAGAAATGTCAAGTTACTGGGGACCAGTTGAAACAATGTATCGTTCAGTATGGGAAGGATTAGCAACTCCAGAACAAGCAGCAGAAAAAGCATTAGCAGATTATAATGCTGCATTAGAATTAGCACAATAACACACACATTAAAAGGGTTATCTCATTATAAATTGAGATAGCCTTTTTTTATAAGTTTACGTCATCTTCTGTGAGTTCGTATGTTTTTTCATTGATTGGTGGTAATGCTTCAATGAGACTTTCTTTCTCAAAGCGAGACAAAAGTTTGTAAAGTATTTCTGCACCAACTATCAGTTAACTCTTAAATATCCCCCATAATTGTGTAACCATGACGAGTCGAAAATATAGTATATTCATTCAGTTAGTATCCTTAAAGATGGTCTAGCTACCTATTTTCTCTTTATATCGAATATTTATATATCTAATATCAACACAAAATGATTGGTTATAATGGCAAATAAAAAGTGTCGATATTAGGAAGAAATCATATGATTATAAAGAGTATAGATTTTATGAAAAGAGGTTTTAAGATGGATGGATTTATTTCTGAAGAAACCAAAGCAAAGCTAAAAGGGAGTAAGACAGAACAAAATTTAAAAGATGCTTTTGCTGGACAATCGATGGCACAGACTAAATATCGAATGTTTTCAGATGTGGCTAAAGAAGAAGGGTATGAACAAATCTCTGAAATCTTTATGAAGACAGCAGGAAATGAAAAGGAACATGCAGAAGTATGGTATAAAATTTTGCATGATGGCTTAGGTGATACATTAGCTAATTTAAAAGATGCTGTCAGTGGAGAAACTCATGAACATACGAGTATGTACCCTGATTATGCAAAGATTGCTAAAGAAGAAGGATTTGATGACATAGCAAAATTATTCGAACAAGCTGCTAAAATTGAGAGAAGTCATCAAATGAGATATGGAGAATTAGAAAAAAACATAGAGGAAGACAGAGTATTTAAAAAAGATCAGCCAGTCGTTTGGGAGTGTCGTAATTGTGGGAATCGAGTATATGTGAAAGAAGCGCCTGAACGTTGTCCATTCTGTGGCTATCCGCAAGGATTTTTCGAGTTGCCTTGTCATAATTATTAAGAAGCAGATAAGATACCTTATCTGTTTTTTTATCAAATATTTGGATTTATTTCCAATAAACAGGAATATTTTGGTATAATGTTTGATGGATGAAAGAGGTGGAGAGAGTGAAGAAAATTGGATATGTAATTGATGAGGCAATTGGCTATTTCACACCAGATATTTCCCGAATTAATCATCTTTTTAAGGTATATAGTTATGCCAAAACGATTGGGGAAATGGAAAATCTAGATGAAAAAATGCAAGAGATATTAGAAGTAACAGCTGTTCTTCATGATATTGGAATCAAGGTAAGTGAAGAGAAGTATCAATCTAGCGCAGGCTGTTATCAGGAAATTGAAGGGCCAGGGATTGCAAGAAAAATACTAGAACAATTAGGATATGATGAAGTTTTTATTGAACGTGTTTGCTACATAATTGCACATCATCATACATATCATGAGATTGATGGATTAGATTTTCAAATCTTAGTTGAAGCGGATTTTTTAGTTAATATTGATGAAGATCAAATGAGTAAGGAAGCAATTCAATCAATTAAAGAGAAAATTTTTAAAACCCGCACAGGAATTAATTATATAAATTATTTATATTTATGAAGTAGTAAAAGTATAATTTTAGGATTATCTCAGACTGACAGCTTTATAATAGAGACATTTAGGGTGAATAATCCTTATAATAAATAACTAAATAATTTCACAAAAATTTGGTATGTAAATATTTATGCTTTAGCCACTCAACTTAAGAACAAGCATGCTCACTTATAGATGAAAACTTCTTGATATGTGAGCACCAGGAATGATAGAGGAAATTAGGTGCTTCATATGTAGAGGATGATATTTATTTAATCGTGTACTTTAAATAAAAAGCGTAGAACAATATAGTTTTACGCTTTTTTAGATGAGATGAAAAAAGACGCCCATCAAATAATGGTGTCTAATGATTTCTTATTTTATTTCTTGAAAGTATGCTTCTTCATTTAAACAGTTTTCTGATTTAGCAACCACAACAGCTGTTGCAGAGTCTCCAACCACGTTTAATGCTGTTACTAACATTTCTACTGGGCGGTTGATCGCTAAAATTAACGAGTAAGCTAATAGTGCTGCATCATTTTGATATCCCATTCCAGATAAGACTGTAAATAAGATAACAGCTCCGGCACCTGGTGCAGCTGGTGTTCCGATTGAAGCGATTAATGCTAAGATAGCAATTAATGAAATACTTCCGAATGTTACGTCATAGCCTGCACTTGAAGCGATGAAGATGGCAGCAATGACTTGCATGATTGCTGTTCCGTTCATGTTGATTGTCATTCCTAGTGGTAAGATAAATGAGGCAACTTCTTCATTTACTCCTAATTCTTCAGTTGTTGTTTTTGTGTTTAACGGTAATGTAGCAGCTGAAGATGAAGTTGAGAACCCAAACATTGCAACTTTTCCAATCTTTTTAACGAATGGCATTGGATTTAAACGAGTTGTAATTAAGATGAATAAGGCATAACCAACTGTTAAGAATACTAATAAAGTAACAATGACTGTGATGACATAGGCTAAGGCAGGTTTTAAATGTTCAACACCATAAATGGCAAAGGTGCGAGTTAATAATACAAAGATAGCGAATGGTCCGAATTTTGTAATTAAGAATGTTAAGAAGACGGTGATAATTTTATTGACATCTTCTAATAATTTTTTAAGAACTGAGATTTGATCGCCTAAATGATTGATTGATAAACCTGTGATGACTGCTAAGAAGACGATGGATAAAATGCTTCCGTTTGTTGCAAAAACTGAAGTGATGTTGTTAGGGATAGCTTTAACAAGGATTAATAATGGATTTGATCCGGTTGTTCCAGTTTGAGTTGTAATATTATCAATGCTAACGTTAAATACTCCAAGTTTATTTGCGAATAATCCAACGACACCTGCTAAAATTAGAGCGAAAAATGAAGTAGTTAAAAATCCAGTGATTGTTTTGTATGATAAGCGTCCTAATGTTTTTGTATCAGAGATACGGCACATTGCTAATGCAATTGATGTAAATACCATAGGTACAATAACTAATTGCATTGAATTTAAGAATAATTGACCTAGGATATAGAAGATTCCAACAGCATCTGTTGCACCTTCAACACTAATATCTTGGAATAAGATTTTATTGATAGTGGCCCAAAGATCAGCATTTCCTCCCGCTAATAAGTTTTCACGTAACATTAAGAATAATGATCCTGTTACTAAACCACAGACAAGGGCAATGGCCATATGAATGGCTAAACGATTTTTATTTTGTTTTTTAGTCATTGAATAAGTCTCTCCTCTATTATAGATGTTAGGACCCAATCATCTTATTAGATTAAACAGGGTTATTGTCTATAAGATGAATAAAAAAAGCCTTAAGTTCCATTAGATATCACGAACTTAAGGCATAAATGAATACAGCAATATAACTAAAAGATAGACCAATACTATCATTTAGTATAAAATAACGACTATATTTTTCCTTAATTACTTCTCGTGAGTAATCTTAAAGGGTTCCTACTTGAAAATAAATATACTGATTTCTAGTCGTAGAGTCAAGCTTTTTTTGAAATAATAGTATAAAAAAGTCGTAACTCGTCGATTTAATTCATATTTTTTCTTAGTTATCTTATTTTGGTAGACCTGTATACAAATGTTAGAGCATACTATCATTTGATAAAATAGACAATAAGTCACTAGATACTCTGAGATAAGATTGTGTTACAATAAAGGTGAACGCAGGAGTTACCGTAAGACATACTCAACAAATAGGAGAGATACTTATGAATAAGAAACTTGTTGCGATTATGACTTTTGTTCTTGTTGCTTTAGGAGCAACAATGACGATTACAAGTCACAAAATAGAAGCAGAAAATCCGAATGAAATAGCGATGGTATCTTCATTACGACTGCCACAGTTTAAAGAAAAAGGTACGATATCATCTATGGAAATAAAACAACCTGTAAAGCAAGAAGAACAGCCTTTCTTACTATCAAATGAAACTAAAACAGATGATGTATTTATGGCAAAAGAAGAGAAGTTTGAAGAAAAATCTTTATTACAGCCATTAACAACAGAGCCAACAGGTGGAACAGTAGCAGAATCCGTTGATGGATTTATGCCGTATGTTGAGCAGCTGATTTTTGAAAAGGTCAATCAAGAACGTGAAAAAGTTGGATTATCACCTCTTGAGAACAATCAGATCATGGGTCAATATGCTCGAACAAAATCACAAGATATGGGTGATCGAAATTATTTTGCTCATGAAAATCCTGAAGGCGATTTAATGAGTGCCTTCATGCAACAGGATGGAGTTATTTATCAAGCATGGGGTGAAAATATTGCCTATATTGGTCGCGATATGAATGAAAGTCTAGAGGCGTTAGCACAACAATTTATGTCTAATTGGATGAATTCGAGTGGACATCGAGCTAATATTTTATCTACTAATTTTTCTAGTATTGGAATTGGTGTTTATCGATGTGGAGATAAAGTTTATGCCACTCAAGAGTTTTATCGTTAATTATATTTTTAGGCTATGTTAGACAATTATGTGATAAATAAATTAATATTATTCCTCATAATTTATGACTTTTTCTAAATTCGAGGGATGGCGATTTTCTCGGTAATATAAGCACTTTTTGAGAATTGTTCCATTTTGAATCCCAAACAGAAATAACCTCAGGGTGTTTTGAGCTTATTTTCAGGCACGAAAAAAGCAGGACCAAAGTCCTACTCTGTTCGGCATATTGGAATTTATTCCATCTTCCATGCTCCGCCTTTGCTCTCGTAATAGTCTTGCAATGCATGGACTACCTCTGGAATAGTTTTTAAGGAATGAATATCTATTTCCTCATAAACTGTTTCATCACCCTCAATTTCTAATATTTTACCGTCATCCCTCATTTTTATGTAAAACACCTCAGTTTCACCGCCTAATTCGCAAGTGATAGTAGATTCCATTGTAATACTCTGAGAAGTCGTTGGGAACAGTATGAAGCCGATTAACGCAACAACGATTAAGACAAACACAAATATCCCTTTCTTATCTACTTTCTTAAATAGCACCACGAACATAATGAGAAGAAATATAATACCCAAAATGCTGTTTGCTAAATTTGTATGCGAATAGTAGAACTTCATGCAGTTGTTAATCGTATCAACTAACATACCCGCAACAGGAAGTGCATACAACACACTACCCCAAACTGTCTTTTTGTTCCAATAGAACAAGACATAAGCTACAAGTCCGCAAAGAACAGCTATACCAATCCAGTGGAATAGATGATTCCATTGGAGAAACTTATCAACTGTTACATTTGGGGTAAAAAAATCAATGATACTTTGTAACAAATAATAACTGATACACATACTCGATAAATATGAGAAGGTATTTATCATTGCATTTTTATTAGAAGAACTAAAGTAAATCACAAACGTTGTTGAGAATATCCAAAATCCAAAAGAGCCTGCAATAGAACTCCAACCCCACAAATCATCATTAGGATAAAAATTCAATAACTCAGTAATCAGACCAATAATTGCACCAAAACATATTACCTGTATATATGATTTTTTCTCATATTTAGATTTCATGCCTTCCTCCCTTTCAAATTTATATAACAATTGCGAACTATCTTATATTACTTGTATTATATAACTTGTTAAATAATATTTCAATCAATAAACCGTCTTATTAAGGGTTTCTTAGCTTTAAGCTAATTCAATATATCTATTCCTAATAGTATTTATAGTTATACAAGTTTCTTTAGTTGCTACATTAACCAACATATCCTTGATTCTATCATTCTTTTTGTTCTTCTTGCTTAATTGTAAGAATTTAAACCAAGCCAAGTAATTAGAAATATATTTAGTAGAAACGCCATTAAAGGGCATTAACCATCTCTTAAAGCTACTATGAAGAGAATTTACATGTTGTAGATGGTAAACACTATCTAGCATAGATTTACCTCTAGGAACTCGTTTTAATTCAACATTTAGGTCTTTATTTATACTAAAATAAGATTTGTGGCTATCAACTACGAAAGTAACATCTTCTCCTATTTTTCCATCAAAAAATCTAACGATATCATTAGTTGTAATTCTACCATTACAAACTGCTCCCATTACTATATTTCCTTTACGGTCAATACCAGTTTCAATGCAAATTTGGTCATTAGAAATACCTCTTTTTTTCTTATCTTTTTTTCCTTTACCTCTTTTTCTAGGTTCTCTAGGCATCTTAAAAGTAGTACTCTTTGAATGATTACCTTTATATGATTCTCGAATAAAAACTTCGTCTACTTCTACAATACCTTCAACCATATCATTTTTTAATGATAGATTAATAACATCTAAAATCCTATGTCTCATATAAAAAGATGTTTTAACTCCAACTCCAATTTCAGTTGCACATTGTCTTATAGAAAGTCCTAATATCATTAATTCGCAGTATTTAAGCCATTTATCTAATCCTAAGTTAGTGCTAGAGAAAGGAGACATAGTAAACTCATCAAAAGAACAACGACATCTTTTACAAATATATCTTTGTCTACCTCTAGTCTTTCCATTTTTATTAACATCCTTACATTGACATTTAGGACATTCATATCCCTTAGAAAATCTACTTTCCTTAATATTATCCTTGATTTCATCAGAGCTAAATAAAGCACTTAAAACTCCTTGTGCTACAGAAATTAAATCTCTAAGTTCTTCTTTATTCAAATTTTTAACTATGGCTTTTATATCTACTTTTTGCATAATATAAGTAATCCTTTCTATATAATATGGTGAAGTATAGTTAATACCTATATTATAACCTATTTTCTGTATATTAATCACACAATTGTATAACATAGCCTATTTTTAAAGAAATTACATGTCTTTCGGTTTTGGAGTGGAATTTTCAAAATGACATGACTAATTACATAAAAAAACTGCGACTATTTTATAGTCGCAGTTTTTTTGTTGTATCAATGATTATTAGGATTATCTTTGAAAATATATTAAGTTTTACAATAGCTTTTGAAAGAGTCGAAACTCCGTTATAAATTTATGATTGTTTATTTTATTCAGTGAAAATAATGACATTTTTTATAGAAAAAAGTGATGTAAATTTACTTTTTCAACCCTAAAACTGAACCTGTTGGTATTGATTAGGATTACCTTTTTATTAGTAAAGCTATCAATTATTAAAATTATTTATTTCTTTAACATTTTTTTCTATAATAAAAGAGTAGTTAGTGAAGAAATATGAACGTTAATAATAGTACAAAAAGGAGGATGGCCATGGAGTCACGTATTAGTGGAACAACTCAATTAATAGGGATAATTGCAACACCTATTCGTCATAGTATTTCACCTAAAATGCATAATGCAGCTTTTTCTAAGTTAGGACTGGATTATACTTATTTAGCATTTGATATTGAACAGTCTCAATTAGAGGATAGTGTGAAAGGTTTAAAGGCAATGGGAGCTAGAGGGTTTAATGTATCCATGCCATATAAAACAGCAATCATTGAGTATTTAGATGAATTATCGCCTGCGGCAAAATTATGTCAAGCAGTCAATACAGTTGTGAATGAAAATGGTAAATTGGTTGGACATATGACGGATGGAAGTGGATTAATTCGTTCACTACAAGATGAAGGTTATGATATTCGAGGGAAAAAAGTAACGGTGATTGGTTGTGGTGGAGCTGGAAAAGCGATTCAAATTCAAGCAGCGCTAGATGGAGTATCGGAACTCTCTATTTTTAACCGTTCAGCTGAGCGAGGACAACAAGTCGTTGACTTAATTAACAAACATACAAATTGTAAAGCAACCTTTTATCACTTAAATGATGAATTAGCATTAAAAGAACAGTTAGCAGATAGCTATCTTCTTATTAATGCGACGAGTATTGGGATGGCTGAATTAGAAGGCCAGTCTTTTATTAGCGATTCTAGTGTTTTACATCCTGGCTTAATCGTCTGTGACATTATTTATAATCCAAGAAAGACGAAGTTGCTACAACAGGCGGAAGAAGCGGGATGCAAGGTTATGAATGGAGTTGGGATGATTATTTATCAAGGAGCAGAAGCCTTTAAGTTATGGACAGGTGAGGAGATGCCGATTGATTATATTAAAGATGTTTTAGATCTTAAATAAGATAGGAGAGGTATTGATGAAAATCTTAGTCTTAAATGGTCCAAATTTAAACATGGTTGGAATTCGTGAGCAAGGTATCTATGGAAATCGTAGCTATGGAGATATCGTAGCCTATATCAAGGAAGAAGGAACAAAACGTGGACATGAAATTGAGGTTCTTCAAAGTAACTATGAAGGACAAATGATTGATTGGTTCCAAAAAGCATACTTTGAAAACTATGATGGGATTATTATTAATCCAGGAGCATATACTCATTACAGCTATGCCATTCATGATGCAATTAAATCAGTCGTCACGATTCCAACGGTTGAAGTCCATCTTTCAAATGTTCATGCCCGTGAGGGATTCCGTCATAAATCAGTGACAGCTCCAGCTTGTATTGGACAATTATGCGGATTTGGTGAGTTTGGATATATTCTAGCCATTCAAGCGTTAGAAGATTATAAAGCAAAACAAAAGGCTTAATTGAAGTTAATTTGAATCACAAAAAGACTTTCTAACTTTTCTTAGGAAGTTTTTTTTCATGGTAACAAAACAGTCAGTTATTTTTTAGTTGAAGATGAGATAATAAAAATAAGTTCTTCTATAATAGTTTGAGGGGAAATGGCATATAATTTAGTAGATTGTTAAATTTTAATGAATATTCTTTATAAAGGAAGTGCACGGGATGAAAAGACGATGGATGTTAATCATGACGATGGTGGTTTTATGTGGATACCTTTTTTCATGTTCAGCAAAAGCGGATCAAACGGGAAGTCAACCACCACAATCGCAAGAATCTCATCAACGTGAGCCGTGGAGTTTGATTTATTGAGTAGTATTTTTTAAAAGATTAACCATAAGATTGAGTTGAATGAAAAGAAATAGCCTTATCGGGAAAATGATAAGGCCTTTTTATTTGGTTAATATAGGATTTTTAGTTTATAATATTAAATAAAAGGGGTGATTTCGTTGTATCAAACACGAGGGCGTATTCGATTTAGTGAAATAGGTGAAGATGGACGGTTAACACTGCATCATTTAATTAATTACTTTCAAGATTGTAGTACTTTTCAATTAGAGGATATTGGGCTTGGCACAGATTATTTTATGCAACAAGACTTAGCTTTTTATATATTATCGTGGCAAATCGAAATCAATCGGTTACCTAGACTTGGTGAAGAGATTAAAGTTGGAACGTTAATCTATGATTGTAGAGGGATGTTTGGCTATCGTAATTATGTTCTGTTTGGTGCAAATGATGAAGTTTTAGCGTATGCTAATGTGTGTGGGTGCTTCTTAAGTGTAAAAACCGGATCTTTTGTTAAATTAACGATAGATGAAATTGAAAAATATCCAATTGAACCGAAGTGGGAGATGACCTATTTACCACGAAAAATCAAAGCACCTAAGGCTGAGAAATATATGGATGCGATTCGTGTTAGTCAATTTCAAATCGATACAAATGGCCATATGAATAATAGTCAATATGTGGCAATTGCTTCGGAATACTTACCTGCACAAATTCAGGTTAAGCAAGTTCGAGTCGAGTATAAAAAGGCAGCAAAGTTAGGAGATTGTTTAGTCCCAACTATTGCAAGGCAAGAGGATATTTATTATGTCACCTTATGTGATCAAGAATTGAATCCTTATGCCATTGTTGCGTTTCAGGTTGAATAAAAATTTTACTCCTTTTATCACTGATTTGTGTTTAGGAGGTTTTAAGCCTGTCACTTTGATGAATTTTATGTAAGTTATATATCTGTTTTGTTAAAGAACCGTGAATGAATGGTTCTTTTTTTGTTATAATGTGTCATTTTTTTAATTTAGGCTCATACATTATATTAATAAGATCTATTTGTAGATTTTTATGTTCAGTGAGAAGTGAAGGAGAACAATGGAATAGGTGTGGGGGGGATGAGAGGATGACAGTCGTAGAAGATGGATTCATGAGCGATGAACGAGCAACCTCAATCATTCAGGCAGCCAATGATATGCTTGATTATTGTGAGCTTTGCGAAAGTAAAGTGAATGATTTTATAAAAATCGCCAATTGTATTTTAACTCGTCAAGAATATTATGATTTCTTAGCATTATATAAACGATTTGATAATAATTTCGGAATTTTAGAAAGTTTAGTCTCACAATTAACTTATCCAACAACTATTTTGCAAGCCGTATCTATTTCAGCTGTCATTAAAGAAATCCAACGAAATATGGATGAGTTAGTTGACATGATGGAAACCTCAAATGTACGAATTGAAGCTCAACAAATTAATGTCAATATGGCTAAGCTTATTGAAGAATTAATTAACTTCATGGATTTTGATGCGATTGATTATGATGATTTAGATGAGGCGATGACACGCACGTTTATTATTTTAAAAGTAGTAGATGTATTTGATAAAGAGTATAAGCAAGCCTATTACCCAATGAATGTTTTACATATTATTTCATTTGATACGAAAGTCGAAGCCTATACGTATGCACTTGAACATGGAATTAGTAAAGATTTTATTTTAAATAGATATGGGCACCTCTTATGAAATCATAAGTGGTGCTTTTTTTAAAAATATGTCTACTGAGTGCTTAATCTGGATCAAGAGTCAATAAGAAAAGGATTGAAGTGAGATGACATCAATCCTTTAGTTTTTTTATTTTATTGATTTGAGTAGCCGCATCCTGATAACCAAGTTCATATAATTCTTTTAATTTATTAATGTCTTTTTCAAAACGACTGATTTTTATCGGATGAGAAGGTGCAATGACGGTTGCTTTTCCTTCTTGTTCAAGTTGTTTAATGAATTCAAGGGTTTCGTTATACATGAGGTGGCGGTTATCAAGTGTCTTAATCATATTAGGATATTTTTTTAAAGCTCTTGAATAGATAAATCGGAAGCTTTCTGGTTCTTTAATAAAACTACGATCTCGAGTTAGCACAACAATGACATGATCACACCCGTCTTTTAACGCCTGTTTGACAGGAATAGAGTCTGATGTTCCCCCATCTAAATATTCTCCCTCTTGGTAAGGTACAATAGGTGAAAAGACGGGAATAGAAGAAGACGCTTTAATAATCGTTGAATCATAATTTAAATGAGTTTTATCGAAATAAACGGGTTGACCAGTTAAGGCATCCGTGACCCCTACCTTGAATTCACACGAAGAAGCCAAAAAGGTATCATAATCAAATAAATCAAGTTGATGAGGAATCTGATTAAAAATAAAATCCATTCCAAATAAAGATTTTGTTTTAATAAAATTATTTAAGCTTAGATAACGTTTATCATTTAAATAACCTGTATTGACACGAAAGTTACGTCCTCTCTGTTTGGAAACATAGGAAACCCCATTACAAGCTCCCGCAGAAACACCGATCACGTAATCAGCCATAATATCTTGATCTAATAAATAATCTAAGACACCACTCGTATACAATCCGCGCATACCGCCACCTTCTAAAACGATTCCTACTTTCATGTGAACACTCCTTTAATGATTATGTTAGTATTTGTATTCTAACGAACTTAATTTTAAAAAAATGACGAATTTTGTCGATGGTTTTTCACTTTCTAGACACTTCGCTTTGTCGTTAAACGAACATTTATGCTAAAATAATTTTTAGGTGAAAAATTACCTGTGTTTACAATGTATTATTGGATAAAGTGGGAGGTTTTAGACATGCCTCGATTTAAGAAGATTTATATTGAAATTACAAATCGTTGCAATTTAAAGTGTGACTTCTGTCCGAGTGCGACACTTGGTCGAAAGGGGCGTGTGATGACAGAGTCAGATTTTATACATATATTAAATGAAGTGAAGCCGTATACGAATTATTTATATTTTCACTTATTAGGAGAGCCGTTTTTAAATCCACGTATTGGACGCTTTTTAGAACTGAGTCATGAAGCAGGAATGCAGGTTAATTTAACAACGAATGGGACATTGATTAAGAAGGTTGAAGATATTTTAATTCAAGCACCCGCCCTCAGACAAATTAATTTCTCAATTCATTCATTTGAAGCGAATGAACAAAATGGAACACTCGAAGATTATTTATTAAGTATTGCTGATTTTATTGACCGGATTCAAGCGGTGAAGCCTATATATTGTAATCTTCGTTTATGGAATATGGATGCAGAAGAATTAAAGGCGAAAAATTCATTGAATCAAGAGATTTTAACGTTAATTGAAAAGTCTTTTAAATTAGATGTTAATTTAAGTGAGAAATTACAAGAAACGCATAATATTAAGATTAAAGATCGCGTGTTTATTAATATGGCCGAAAAGTTTGAATGGCCAACACTTGAGCGTGACGTGATTAGTGAGAAAATGTTCTGTTATGGGCTGCGTGATCATATTGCGATTCAAGCCGATGGAACAGTCGTACCTTGCTGTTTAGACAGTGAAGGAAAAATTCCACTAGGAAATGTTCATGAAACACCATTAAATGAAATTTTAGAAAGTGAGCGTGCTAAAAATATGTATGACGGATTCTCACGCCGTTGTGCTGTTGAAGAGCTTTGTAAACGTTGTGGCTATGCCAAAAGATATTAAAGGAGTGTTGGAATAAAGATGATTAGACCCATTATGAAGGATGAAGTCTTTTTAGCGCAAAAATCAGTACCAGCTACAAAAGCAGATTTACCAGTCGTTGAAGATTTAATCGATACATTAAGAGCCAATCTTGATGGTTGCGTAGGAATGGCAGCTAACATGATTGGAGTGAAAAAACGCATTATCGTCTTTGCGATAGGAGAAATAATTGTTCCGATGATTAATCCAATAATCGTGAAAAAAGAAAAAAGTTATGTGACTGAGGAAAGCTGTTTATCTTTAACAGGTGTTAGACAAACAACACGATATGAAAGTATCGTTGTCGAATACTTAGATAAAGACTTCAAAAAACAAAAAGGAACATTTACAGGATTTGTCGCTCAAATTATTCAACATGAAATTGATCACTGTAATGGGATTATTATTTAGGAAAGAATATAGTGTATGATGTGAGTTAATGATAAAAGAAGTGTGGTAGGATAGAATAGTTTAAAGCTAATTAGAGTAAAATTTGATTAGCTCTTTTTTAATAGCTAGGTATAGATTATTATGATGGGGACTAAAATGAGAAAGAATATGTGTTTATTCAGTCAATAAGTCGTAGTA
Organism: Turicibacter sp. GALT-G1; assembly: GCF_025594995.1. NCBI lineage: Bacteria > Bacillati > Bacillota > Erysipelotrichia > Erysipelotrichales > Turicibacteraceae > Turicibacter > Turicibacter sp. GALT-G1. The sequence continues at coordinate 65,207 of NZ_JAMQUS010000015.1, read as the reverse complement.
CCATTAAATAAAAAGCTCTCTAAAAAGTGAGAGCTTAGTGATTATGACTAGTATTTGAAATTAAAAAGCCGATGGTTGTTGAAATTAAATGATCAACTTGAGTAATGCCATCACTATAATTATTCTGCTTGGTTAAAGCAATAACCATTAATGTGATGAGACAGATAAGGCAAACGCCTGCCGCAAATAGTACTCGAATACTCGTTCCTTTCAAAAGTGGAACTTCAGTTTGTAAGACAGGGTCTTTTTCCGTTTCTAAATCAGGTTCGGTCACTCCCCTTGTAAGAAGACTGTCATTGTCTATCTCTTGATTTTTTATTTGAGGTTCCATGTCTTGATTGAATATTTCACGAGTTATATTTTGGACTGATGTTTCAGGATTTGATTCAGGTGTTTCAGTATTTGAATCTTTTTTTTGTCCGTTAGAGTTATTGTTTTGGTGTGGAATATTCATTCCTAAAATATACCCGAATATACTTGAAAGGCTCGTTTGAAAAATCGCATTAATAGTAGGTTGCGAATGGAAAGCTGGCACAAATATCGCGCAAATTAATTGAACTAAGAGAAAAACACCAATAATTAAGACCGTCTTACAAGCGATATCAAGTTCTTTCCATTCGTGTTTTAGTAGTTTGTTTAATGGAACGTTGTTTTTATTCATAGGTATCACCGTTGAGTAAGGATTAAATTTAAATCATGATATCTTATGTTTTTTATAAAATATTGAAAAGGATATCTATCCAAGTTCTATAGGTATGATAAAATAAAACATCATAGTGTTAAGCAGTAGTTATTTTTTACATCGAATGATTAGAGATGACCTTTGTTTAGCATAAGTCAATCTGTTAACTTATATATATAGAAATGGAAGTGAATTAATGAAGGAAACAATGAAAAAAATTTTAGAGTTTCGAGATGAACGTGGTTGGAAACCATACCATACACCTGAAAATTTAGCGAAGTCAATTTCGATTGAAGCGGCAGAATTACTTGAATGTTTTCAATGGAACCATGAGTTTGATCCGATTCATGTTAATGAAGAATTGGCTGATGTTTTAATTTATTGTTTACAAATGGTAGATGTGTTAGGTGTCGATGCAAAGCAGATTATTTTTGAAAAATTAGAAAAGAATGCAGTTAAATATCCCGTTCAAAAATAAAAAGCCGTTTCAAATGAACGGCTTTTATCACGGATGAAAGGCATAAACCATCACAGTATAAGTCTCATATACAAAATAAAGGACCATACTGACTAAAAGGGCGGAATTAACAAATCGTTCGCCTTTAGCTCCTGTTTTAAAGTTCGCTAGTTTAATTTTTATTTTACACGGATAAAAAAGACACACGCCTTGATGCGTAAATAAATCGAGAACAATATGAGAAATATGACCGACCATTAATCCACACGTTAGAATGATATAAAAATCTTGTCCTACATTAAGTAGTGGTGCAAACGACATGAGAATAAAGAAAAAAGCAATGGACAAAAGACTGTGAGTTAGTGTTCGATGTTTAAAATGAGTTGAGATAAACTTTGAAATAAAGGGAAGAAGTTTTCCCATTTGTGAACTTTTCATATCAATATCAGGCAGTAAAGAACCGACAGTTGTAGCTACACAATAGAGGGTAATAATGAAAAGTTTAGAAAAGGTATTAGCTTCGGCATAAATCGGTGCGATAAATAATTGATGAGTGATTAGTCCACAAAGTAAGCCTCCGCGTTGGTGAGTAGCGGCTGTCATGATTAAAGTCCTCCTATGATTCTATAGATGTCGAAAAGTGTCTTATATTCCAATATTATACCCTAAACTATCGAATATTTGTTTGGATTTTATCAGTAAAATTATGGAAAGGAGTGGGTCTGAAATGGGGTTAAAGGAAGAGTTACAGAAATTGAATGAGGCTCAACGAGCGGTAGTAGAAAATTTAAATCAGCCTCTTTTAGTTATGGCACCTGCTGGAACTGGAAAAACCAATGTCATCTCCTTACGAACAGCTCATTTTATTCAGTCAGGCATGAGTCCGAATCAAATATTGTGTTTAACTTTTACGAATAAGGCCTGTCATGAACTTAAAAATCGCGTCATGAAAACAATTGGAGCGGATGGGAAAGCAGTCTGCGTCAAGACGTTTCATAGTCTTTGTTATCAATTAATTAAAGAAGAATCAAAATCGCTTGGAAAATTATCTAATGATTTTATGATTATTGATGAAGAAGATGCGAAGTTTGTGATTAAGCAGTTGATTGGAAATGTAGGAATTTTAAGTGATAAAGCCTACGAATACATCCAAGCCCTCAAACTTTATCAAATTGGACGTGGTGAGGTGGACCAAGACTTAATTCATACATTTCACCAGTCTGAGTCAGCCTTGCGACTTTATTACACCTTGAAAAACTCTAATCAGGGGAGTGAAACATTAGCTTATTTATCGAATTATGGTTGGTGGCTTTATGAAGAGTATCAACGCCATTTGAAAGAGCATCACCTGCTAGACTTTAATGATTTATTACTCTATGCTACGGATTGTTTAGCTCAAGAGGAAATTTTGAAGAGGTGGCAATCTAAGTTTCAAGTCATCGTGGTTGATGAGGTGCAAGATACAAGTATCGTAGAGTATGAGTTAATTCAAAAGTTAGCTTTACATTCAAACTTCAGTGCCTTTGGTGATTTTAATCAGACGATTTATGAATGGAGAGATTCAAATCCTGTTTTAATTCGTGCCAAAATTATGGAAGATTTTAATCCAATCTGTTTAGAATTATCATTAAATTATCGAGCGACAAAACGTCTCGTTCAAATGAGTGCGAATTATTTAGAGAATGGAAAGCGTGCACGCTTAATTAATCCTAGTTTATCACCAAAGTTAATTGAAGCAGCCAGTGACGTACTGGGGACTCGTCCTGTCTTTTATGAAGCGGGAACAAAACAAGAAGAAATGAATTTTATTATTGATCACTTAAAACATCATCGACAGGAAGATCTTGCGAAAACAGTTATCTTAACACGAAGTAATCGTCAAAATAGTGAAGTTGCTAACTTTTTAAAAGCAGATGGAATTCCGTGTTATCTAGTTGATCAATTATCTTTATTTAAACGCAAAAGTATTAAAGATTTACTTGCTATCGTTCGATTTTATTTGAATCCATCGGACGAAGTTTCTCTTCAACGATTTATTCCTTTGTTATTTAAGTCGGTTGATTTAATACAAATGATTCAGCCTCAATATTTAAAACGTTATAAACAATACGAGATGCGCCTTGTCGACTTATTTTCAAAACAAGCTTATGATTATGAGGAACCTTACGGCTTATTGAAGCAACATTATGAAAAAGGACGAATTATCATTTTTGATGTGGAATCAACTGGGCTTGATGTCACTAAAGATGAAGTCATTCAAATCGCTGCTATTGAGTTAAAAGAAGGAATAGTTGTTCAATCTTTTGAACGTTTTATTAAGCCGTCGAATTTGGTTGGAGATTCTGCGTTAGTTCATGGATTTAGTGATGAGTTTTTAGAAACGCATGGACAATCAGCTTCTGATGTTTTTCAAGAGTTTTTACAGTTTATTGATGGTGCTCTTTTAATTGGTCATAATGTTCAGTATGACTTGAAGATTGTTCGTTCACATATGAATCGAGTTGGTTTATCATGTGACACAATCGTAGGTTATTGTGATACGCTAGATATTGTGAGGCGATTATATCCTAATCTCAAAAACCATAAGCTAGATACGGTGAGTGATTTTATTGGTGTGGAACACGAACCAACGCATAATGCGATGGATGATATTTTGGCCACAAAAGATGTGTTAGTTAAAAGTATGGAACGCTTAATGCAATGTCATGAACAGCGTAAGAAGGTCATGAGTTATTATCAGGCATCATTAATTCCTATCGTTAATCAGTTGGAACAAATAAATGCTTGGATTAATCAAGAACTTCCTTCACAGTTTTTATTAAAATTAATTGATGAGTTTAAAATCTGGGAGACAGCCCCATGGGTTGAAGATGAAGTGGAACAAATGAAGCATCATGAACTATTAGCTTGCTTAAGAGAAATTGAGGAGCAACATTTAACCGATTGTCCTCATCTTCCAATGTGGGAGTTATGGACACGAATTTTAGCCCAAACTTCGTTATCGGCTAGTGAACTGGATCGAGTTATGAAAGACCAAAATAAATTAGCGGTGATTACAGTACATCAATCGAAGGGATTGGAATTTGATCATGTGATTATTCCATTTTTAAATCAAGGGATGTTCCCGCTTGATTTTAATGGTACAAACCAAGAAGAGGAATGTCGTCTTTTTTATGTTGCCATGACCCGTGCGAAACAAACCCTTTTATTAACGCGTCATCTTAAGGATTATAGTTATTCTAAAAAAGAAAAGGAAAGAAGTCGGTTTATTGATTTCTTATACACACAAATAGGTGATTAAATGAATAAAATTTTTGAAGTAGAATATAATGCACAGCTCCCACAGTTAACAAAACAAGGCTTAACTTTAGTGGATTTTTATGCCACATGGTGTGGGCCATGTAAAATGTTAGCGCCTATCTTTGAAGAATTATCAGAGACTTATCAAAATGACGTTCAATTTGTTAAAGTGAATGTGGATGAAGTTCCTGTTTTAGCGCATGAATATCAAGTCATGACGGTGCCAACATTAATGTTGTTTAAGGATGGAAAACCGATTGAATCAGCAAAAGGATTTCATCCATTAAACGAACTAAAAGGATGGTTAGATTATCATCTTAAATAATAAAAAGGCTATGTTCATCTTTTTTGAACATAGCCTTTTTATTATTTAAGAAAACTAGTCTATTTATGGGGATAGGTAATCCCCCCCCCGTACCCCACCAAAGGACAATGTAAGTCGTGTAGGGGTCCCGTTTAAGATGTTTTCATAGACTAAATAGTCCTTGAGTGATTCCGATATTTATTTTTATCTCTTGATCGCAAATTTTAACTATTTTGAGATAGCTTCTTTATAATTATAATTTTTTATCAATGATAATGTATGGTTGTAGTTGGTATGGTTTAGGAGCCACTTTGCGATCTTGCCACATGTAGAAGAATTTTTCTAATGGGAAGATTGAATACCCGTCTTGCCAATGATCAGAAGTATCGTATGGGTCAGCAAAAATTAAAGTGTCATCTCCAATTGAAGGTGTCCCATTGTTATCATAACCAATAATAGCGACCCAATGTCCATCCCAATCGCCCCATTCAACCATAATTGGACGTCCAGCTTCTAAGTGACTAGTCAACCATTTTACAAAGTATGAATCTTTAGCATCATCTACCCAGGCAGAAGTTTCATCACTATTTTCAGAAGCGTATAGTGAGGATGATGAGAATGTTGGATATAAGTTTCCGATATTAGATGGTGTAACCCCATCCTCTTCTTTTACTAAATCTTCTTCTGTGTAGTTGGTTTTATAGCTAGTTTCAATTACTTCAAATCCTTCTAAGTTTGAGAAGAAGTTATACATTTCTTCAACATTTGTCCCGTATTCATAGAAATTATTAGCTGTTCCAGGTAACGCATTTTCCTCATCCTCATCAACTGATGATCCCATTGCCACGGCGATATCCCATTCTGATAAATCAGTTTTTCCCATATGTGTGAGTGTCATTAATGCAACAGCATTTCCACAAGACCATTCTGTTGTTTGTTGCATTGTTTTAAAAGATGGGATAATTGTTAAGATTTCATCAGAAGTTAAGTGATAAAAATCAGGATTTACATAAAATCGTGACGTAGGATTATCACCAGCGAAAGCATAAGCATCTGCTCCACCATATTCATCAAAATCTTCACCTTAAATGAAATCAGGTTTTGTTTTTTCTATTGTTACAGCATGATTTGAACCATCAGTGGTTGGATTATTTTGACAAGCTGTTACAACTCCTAATGCCATTAGAAGTGAGGTGAATATTAGTTTTTTCATTTCGTTGCATCTCTCCAATCTATTTTTTTGCTATAAGTTTAGTAATTATAAACTTTGTGTAAAAAAACTAAAAAAAATTACTCTCATAAAAAAAATAGTTAAATCTATTTTTTAAGTTTTATTTACGTCATGAAATGTATCATATACCATTTTAAAGCATAAATCAATAAAAAGTTCCGAAAAAAGTTTAAAAATATTAAACTGAAAGATAAGTAAAAATAAGAAAAGAAGAGGTATCATTAAACTTTACTCTCAATAGCTAGATTTCATGTGTGTGTTAGTGTATGATAAGTGAAGTATAGTTTTATCGTTAATATTGAAACAGTAAGGAAGATGAGGTATGAATGAGAATTTTCAAACGTTTTATTGGAGTAAATTAGATAATGTAGCGAAGTTATATGCCCTTGTTTCTAGTTCGAAGGCAACGAATGTATTTCGTTTATCTGTCAAGATGAAAGATATGATTCAAGTTGACCTTTTATCAGAAGCGGTGAGGGCAGCGTTAATTGAGATGCCTTCCTTTAGTGTACGTTTACGTAATGGATTTTTTTGGTATTACTTTGATATGAACTTACAAAAGCCTCGTATCCGAAAAGAATATACATATCCTTGTTCTAAAATGACGAAATTTACAAATAATAATTATTTATTTAGCATTACTTATTATGAGAAAATGATTCATTTAGAAGTCTTTCATGCGCTGGCAGATGGTGCAGGAGCCACTCAGTTTTTAAAGGTTATCATTTATCATTATCTCAAACGTTTATATCCAGAATTAGCGACGGAATCCATTGTGATAGGTGGAGATCATTCATCTTTACCTGCGATGGATGAAGACAGTTTTTTAAAGGTAAAAAGTGAAGCTCAATCAAAAGTCATACCGAAAACAACTGTAGCATATAAAATAACAGGTATTAAAAAACGTCCTCAAGAATTAAAGGTCATTCATGGGATTATGTCTGCTAAACAGGTCGTTCGTATCGCAAAGCAATATGAAGTGACCGTATCCAGCTTGCTATGTTCAATTTTGATTTATGCGATCTATGAACAAAATTATAAATTTAATCAGGATCTTCATCCTATTATTGTCACGGTTCCTATTGATTTAAGAGGGAGATTTGGTTCACATACGTTAAGAAATTTCTTTTCAAATGTTAATGTGACGATTACACCAGGTCCTGACTTAAGCTTTGATGACTTATTAAAAGACGTTTCAAACCAATTGAATGAGGGAAAAAAGCCAGAAGTTGTTAATCGAAAAATTAATGATAATGTCAGTGCTCAAAAAAACATGATGATTCGTTTCGTGCCACTAGGAATTAAGAACATGGTGATGCGTCATATTTATCATGAAGCGGACAAAGGAGTTACAACAACGTTATCAAATTTAGGGCGTGTCGTCTTACCTGAATCATTAGCTCCATATGTTGAGGAAATGCGAATGATGATTCCTGTGACACCTCATCAACCGATTCGTTGTGGTGTTATTTCTTGTAATGATCAATTCGTTTTAACATTTACTTCTTCTTTAGAGGAAACAGATATTCAAAGATACTTTTTCAGATTTTTAAAAAAATACGGGATTGATATAACAATCTCTTGTAATGAGGAATTTAATCATGAAATATTGTTCTAAATGTCAGATGAAAGTACAAAATCAATTGAATAACTGTCCACTTTGTGGGCAATCACTGGAGTCGGTTGAATTTGAAATTGAACGAGATTATCCAGAGCAATTTGCAAAAAAACGCCGTTTTTCTATTCGAAAATCCATTATTTTTTTAGCGATGATGATTATCTCCTTCTCATTTATCAGTGGGATTTTTCAAGATTTTCAATGGAATTGGGTATTCATTATTACAGCTGCAACACTTTACTTAACTATTAGTGCTATTTTAGGATCACGTGTGAAAAGAAATATTGGTCCAAATATTTTAACACAGGTTATTGGAATATCGGCTTTATCAATCATTATTGATTATTTTTTGGGATATAGTGGGTGGTCTTTAGAGATTATTTTCCCGCTGGGGTTAATGGCTGGAACAACTATAATTACTGTCATGATTCTTCTTAATTCAAAGCGATTTACGGATTTAGTTATTTATCAATTGATGTTTGGATTGATGGGAATTGTGATTTTGGCGATGATTTATTTCCAAGTCATTCTGTTTCGTCAAATTGCTATTATTGGAAGTTATTATACGATCATTACTTGTGTCGGTTTATTCTTCTTTGCAGATCGTCAGATGATTCATGAGTTGAAGAAAAAATTTCATTATTAATTAATATTTTTGATAAAAAATACAAATTATGTAAGAAATGATTTACAAATAGAAAAATAGATGTTATAGTATCCATAAGTTAAATAATTCCAATTGAATCGTGATTCCTTATAAAGAGAAGTGGAGGGACAGGCCCGATGAAGCTTCAGCAACCAGTACAGATGTACAGTGGTGCTAAATCCGACAGAACTATTCTGAGAGATGAGGAGAACAGGTTAGTATGCTGATTTTAAACTAAGGTGTTCTTCTGATTTCTCAGAAGGAATCCTTAGTTTTTTTAATTAAATAATAATCCTTATCGAGAGAAGTGGAGGGACAGGCCCGATGAAGCTTCAGCAACCAGTACAATGTACAAAGGTGCTAAATCCGACAGAGCTATTCTGAAAGATGAGGGAGTGAGTGAGAATTTATTTAGATTTGAACGGACTTCTTTCATCAGCATAAGGAGTCCGTTTTTATTTTGGAAACAGCAAGAAAGGAGAGTCAATATGATTGAACTGAAGAATGTGAGTAAAACTTTTTCGCTAAAGGGGAAGATTGTTGAAGCGGTTAAAGAGGTTAATTTGACAGTAGAAGCTGGTGAAATTTTTGGGATTATTGGATATAGTGGTGCAGGCAAGAGTACTTTAATTCGATGTTTAAATTTTTTAGAAGTTCCAACTGAAGGTGAAGTGATTGTTAATCGTCAAGTGCTAAATCAATTATCGCCCAAAGAATTAAGATTAGCTCGTCACAAAATTGGGATGATTTTTCAGCACTTCAATTTATTAAAGACACGAACTGTTTTTGATAACGTTGCTTATCCGTTAAAAGGTCAAAAAATTAGTAAAGAAGAAAAGAAGGAAAAAGTACTACGTCTTTTGAATTTAGTGGGTCTAGAGGATAAAGCAGATGTGTATCCTTCCCAATTAAGTGGGGGACAAAAGCAACGTGTGGCCATTGCACGAGCATTGGCTAATGATCCTCAAGTTCTATTATGCGACGAGGCAACATCTGCACTTGATCCACAGACGACAAAGTCGATTTTAAAACTTCTTAAAGAAATTAATAAAGAGTTAGGATTAACGATTGTGTTAATTACGCATCAAATGGAAGTGGTTAAAGAGATTTGTCATAAAGTTGCGGTCATGGAGAAGGGCCGTATTATTGAACAAGGAAATATTGTTAGTGTCTTTTCAAATCCACAATCAGAGATTACAAAAGATTTTGTGTCCTCATTATTCCAAGATGAGAAAATCTTTGAGTTATTAGCAGAAAGAGCACCACTAGAAGAACTGAGTCACTTAGAGAAGCTAGTTAAAATCTCATTTGTTGGTCAGCAAACAGGACATGCCTTTATTTCGAAGTTATCAAAGCAATTTAATGTAGAGGCAAGTATTTTATTTGGAAGCATTGAGATTATTCAAAAGACCCCGATTGGTCATTTGATTGTTAGCTTCCATGGTAACAAAGAAGAAATCTTTAGTGCGATTAACTATTTAGAAAACTCAGATATTCAGGTGGAGGTGTTAAAGAATGAATCAGTTGCTTAATCAAATTTGTCCGAATGTCGTAGCGTATTTTCCAGAGTTAATTCAAGCGCTATGGGATACATTATTGATGGTGGTCATCTCGGGATTGTTTGCTGTGTTAATTGGTTTACCCATTGGAGTTGTTTTAGTCGTGACAAGACCGGGACATTTGTTAGAACAAAAAGCAGTTAATCTGATAGTGGGGAAGTTCATTAATGTTTTTCGCTCGATTCCATTTATTATTTTATTAGCATTTATTATGCCATTAACTCGAGCAATTGTCGGAACATCGATTGGATTAAAAGGGGCAATCGTTCCTTTAGTGGTAGGAACTGCGCCATTTGTTGCTAGACAAGTAGAATCAGCCTTATTAAATGTGGATCCTGGTGTGATTGAAGCTGCAAAGGCAATGGGATCAACGCCATTTGAAATTATTTATCGTGTCCTACTTCGAGAAGGGCTAGGTGGAATTATTTATGGACTAACGATTACGACGGTTAGCTTAATTGGATTTTCGGCCATTGCTGGAAATGTCGGTGGTGGAGGTTTAGGAGACTTCGCTATTCGTTATGGGTATCAGTACTATAAGGGAGATATTATGGTAGTAACGGTCATTATTATTATCATTTTAGTTTCAATCGTTCAAAGTGTTGGGGAAGCACTTGAACGAAAGTTCAGTCATTAATGAACAAAGAAAAAAATCAAAGGGAGAGATAGAAATGAAAAAGAAATTATTAAGTATTGTAACAACGATTTGTTTAGGAATTTTATTAGTAGCATGTGGTGGGCAACCTGAAGATGCTGACAATGTCATTAAATTAGGGATCAATGGAGAAGTGAATCAGATTTGGAAAAGCGTTCAATCACGTTTAGCAGATGAAGGGATTGATTTACAATTTGTAACATTTAGTGATTATAATTTACCGAATCAAGCATTAGCTGATGGCGAAATTGATGCAAACTCTTTCCAAACTATTGCGTTTTTCGAACAATTTATTAACGATCATAATTTAGATTTAACATCAATTGGCTATACGGTTTTAGCTCCAATGGGAATCTATTCATCAAAAATTTCTGACTTAAATGAGTTACCAGATGATTCAACTGTTTTAATTCCAAATGATGCATCAAATGGAGGACGCGCCTTATTATTATTACAAGATGCGGGTTTAATTAAATTAGCGGATGAAGTTGGAATTACACCAACTGTAAAGGATATTGTTGAAAATCCTAAGAATCTTGAAGTTGTTGAATTAGTCGCACAACAATTACCACTTTCATTAGCTGATGCAGAAATTGCAGTTATTAATAATGGAGTTGCCGTACAAGCTAACTTATCACCTTTAAATGATTCTATCTATATTGAAAATACAGAAAGTGAGTCTGTTGTAAATTATTATAATATTATTGCGGCTCGTACGGAGGATAAAGATAATCCAACATTAAAAAGATTAGTGGAAGTTTATCAAACAGAGGAAACGAAAAAAGCAATTGAAGAGGAATATAAAGGGGCAAGTATTCCAGTTTTTGAATAAGAGTATAGGGGGAGATTATCATGGAACAAAAAATTATTAAAGTACAAGATTATTTAAATAAACGTCGAGAAGATTTTATTCAGATTAGTCATCAAATTCATGAACGTCCTGAGAGTTCAAACGAAGAATATTTTGCCTGTGAGTTATTAAGTGAGACATTACGCCAAGCCGGATTCGATGTTACTGTGAATGTGGCAGGTCATGAAACAGGATTTGTGGCTCGTAAAGCATCCTCTAAACTAGGTCCGATTATTGGGATTTTAGCTGAATATGATGCTTTAGCTGGACTTGGTCATGGATGCGGACATAATATTATCGGGGCTAGTAGTGTAGCAGCCGGTTGTGCATTAGCTCAAGTGATTGAAGAAACGGGTGGGGAAGTCGTTGTATTTGGAACGCCTGCTGAAGAAGGGGGAGATAACGGAAGTGCAAAAGGATCATTTGTTCGCGAAGGATTATTTAAGGACGTTGATGTTTGTATGATGATTCATCCAGGTAGCAAGACGACTATTACTGGACCTTCTCTTGCTAATCATCCAATTGAGTTTGAATTCTTTGGACGACCAGCTCATGCAGCGGGATGTCCAGAGAAAGGAATTAATGCCTTAGATGCGATGATTGTGTTCTACAATGCAGTAAATGCACTTCGTCAACAATTGACACCAGATGTTCGTATTCATGGAATTATTACACATGGTGGGGATGCACCAAATATTATTCCTGAATATACAAAAGCAAGATTCTATATTCGTGCTAATACGATTCAAGTTTGCGAAGAAGTGACTGAACGTGTGATTAAAGCAGCAGAAGGAGCAGCTTTATCGACGGGATGTGAATTAAAATATACGACTTATCAAAATATTGTGGAAGATTTAATTGTTTATCCAAAGTTTAATGAATTATTTACAAAAGTGGCGACTGACCTTGGACTAGAAGTAGAGGAACTTGATCCGAATGCTTCACGTGGTTCAACAGATGCAGGAAATGTGAGTCAAGTGGTTCCAACGATTCATCCATCACTTAAAATTTGTGAACCTCATGTTGCTGGTCATACTAAAGAGTTCAAAGAGGCGGCGGCTTCTAAAAGAGGTGATCAAGCGGTTTTAGATAGTGCTGAAATTTTAGCACGTATTAGTTTAGAGTTACTGTTAGATTCTCAAAAATTAAAAGAAATTAAAGATGAGTTTGCATTGTTAAAAGCTGAATAGTCAAAGACAAACGCATAGAGCAATCTATGTGTTTTCTTGTTTTTATCATTGTTATTTTGCGGAATAAAACATAAAGTGATGATTAGTGAATATAATGAAGTAATTTAATCAAAGCTGTTGGGATAGGAGGAGAAGAAATGAATTCATTTTTTGAAGGACTTGGAAAGAAAGTTTCTCAAACAGGACAAGATGCGATGAAAAAAACGAAAGAACTAGCTGAGATGACAAAAATTAATTCGCAAATCGCTGAGGAAGAGAAGAAACTGAATAAATTATATATGAAGTTGGGACAACTTTATTATCAGATGCATAAGAATAATCCGGAGTTAGTATATACGGATATTTGCCAAGGAATAGGTGGATGTTTACAGACTATTGATCGATATGAAGTGATGTTAAACGAGTTAAAAGGGATTAAGCGATGTGAGAAGTGTAAAACGGAAATGCCGATTTCATCAACGTTTTGTCAAACGTGTGGAAGTAAATTAAATGATGAACGAGAAACCATTGTTTCGACCATTTGCCCGGAATGCGGAATGGAAAATGGAGGGCATGCAACGACATGTATTAAATGTGGAAAGTTACTATAAGAAAAAGCTGTTGATGTTTAAATCAACAGCTTTTTTATAATTATCTATCTAGAGGGAGATAAGTTTTTACATAATGAAAACCTTTGGTTTATAAAAGCAACTTTAGAAATCAGTTCTGTATAGTGATTACCATTTAAATGCGTTCCAATCTTCTGCGTATTTAGCGAATAATTCATTAATAGCTTTACCGATTTCAGCATATTCTTCATCTTTTAAGTTAGCTAATGAAACACGAATTGACCAAGATGGTCCTTCAAATCCACTACCATTTAATAAGACAATACTGTAACGATCAGCTAATTCAAATAAGAACTCTAATGAATTTCGTTCCTCTTTAAGGTATTCAACGAATTCCTCACCATATTTAAGTTTTGCCCAAACCAGTAAATCAATTTCGTCATAGTATGACGTACTATAAGGATTTTCTTCTAAGGTCAGTTCATCAAGGTAAGTATGTAATAACTGTTTACGACGACGACAAATTTCTTTTGTTTGATTTTTATACGTATCATTTTTATCTAGTAAAGCAAAGATTGAGAAAAATGCCATCTGTACTTGTTGTGGGGTCGATAATCCGGCCGTATGGTTAAGTGCGACTTGACGGCTATCTGCTACAATACGGTCGATAAATGGAATATGATCTGGATCAGTTGTTAAAGCACCATAACGTTCTCTTAAAATATCTTTTGCGTCCTCGGGTAATTGCTCGATTAAATGATTGTAGACATTATCTTTTGCTAAGGCAATGACGCCAAGACGCCAACCTGTTACACCAAAGTATTTTGAGTAAGAATAAACGCCTAGTGTATTGTAAGGCATTGAACACATTAAAGATTGAAACTTATCTGCGAATGTCCCATAAACATCGTCGGTAACAATCATTAAATCTGGATTTTTAGATTCAACAATATGTTTCAAGTAGAACATAGACTCTTCATTGATTGCCACTGAGGGTGGATTACTTGGATTAACGACGCAGGCTAATTTAATTTTAGTATCTGCTAATTTATCTAGCTGTTCTTTAGGATATTGCCACGTATGGCGTCCACTTTCATTAACCTCAGAAGCATAGATTTTAACAATGTCGAAATGATAGCGAGGTAAGTTTGCAATTTCGACATAAGGTGTAAAGATTGGAACAAACAGAGCAATTTTATCACCTGGTGATAAAATACGGTTGGCGATTAATGAATCAAAGATATAGCACATAGCAGCAGTTCCACCTTCAACTGCATATAAATCATGAGTTGCTGTTTTAGGGTCACCTCCCATCTCTTTAATGACATAGTCCTTAACTACTTTTTCAGTATGAATTAGCATACGATCAGGAACTGGATAATTGTCACCAATAATAGCATCTGTTAATTCGAATACCCAACTATCAGGGTCAAAATCATGCTCCTTAATTCCATAGTCAATAATATCTTTTAATAACTCAATACCAGGAGCATTGGAATTATGCTTTGTATATACTAAGAAACGTTCATAAATTCCTGCTTTCTCTGGCATTCCCGCTAAATCTTTATCAGACCATGTTCGTTGGGTTTCTTCCACGGCGAATTGTCCAAAGGTAAAGAATGCCTGACGAGGAGTAGCAGCTGTCCAGTTTGGATTACCACGTCCAGCATTTAACATCATGCGGACACCCTTTTGTTCTGATTTTTTAGCCATTTTAATCAGTTCATCTTTTAATTCGAATGGACTTAAGCTTTCAACTTTCTTAATCATATCTTGAATTTTTCTACGTCTATTTTCTTCGTGTGTTGTCATATAAAACTTCCTTTCAAATGTTCAAGCTATTTTCAAATTAGGAGAAGAAGATAATGACGATGGAACCCCAAACGGTTAATAAAATGTTACCAACCGCGTATGGGACAGTGTATCCAAGTACAGGGGCATTACTTTTCGCCTTTTCACAGATAGCTCCAATAGCAGCAGTTGTTGTTAACGCTCCTGCAGTAGCACCAAGTGTAATGGGTGCCTTGAACTTAAAGACGTATTTCCCTAATAAAATTCCTGCCAATGTTGGAATGATAGTTACAATGACACCAGCTAAAAAGAAACTAATTCCAGATGTTTTTAATCCAGAAACAAAACCAGGTCCAGCATTAATTCCAACGACAGCAACGAATGCTGCTAGCCCTACATTACTTAAGAACCAGGCAGTACTTGAGGGAATACGACCAATGGTTGGACGACGTGAGTGAAGTAGTCCAAAGATTAATCCCATAATCAGTGCCCCACCACTTGTTGATAAACTGATTCCTACTTTTCCAATCATTAAAGCTGGAATCCCGATTAATCCACCAAGTAGAATCCCAAGGCCTACAAAAATCATATCTGTCTCATCAGAATTACGCGCTGGACGACCTAATTGATAAGCCAGTACTTCAACTTCATCTACCGGTCCAGTTAAGGTAAGAACATCATGATTTTGGACGATTGTATCATTTTGGTAAGGTACTTCTTCACCAGTACTTTGAAGTTTAGAAATAAATACTCCTCGAGTAAGTGTATGATGACGAATTTCTTTAATTGATTTACCAATAACCTTATCACTTTTAACGTAAACAGCTAGTGATTCTGTTGGGAAGTTAATTAAGTGATAATCTGAGATTTCTTGTCCAATATCTAATAAGTTAATTTTTTCAACATCTCGTTCTTTAAAGGCGAAAGCGACATGATCATTTTTTTGAATGACCTCATCACCGGCTGGCTTGAACACTTTATTTTCGCGTTTAATTCGAACAAGGAATAAACGAATACTATCTCGTGCCAGTTTTTTTTCAATCGTTGAAACTGATTGTCCAACATATTTGTCACTAATAATATATGCACGATAGTCTAAGTCACCCGCCCGTGAATTTTCTAAGCTATTTTCAAGTTTATCTTTTGAGATATTGTCAAGCTTTTTACTTTCTTCTTCAAGATCAACACCAAGTATTTTTGGTCCAACAGTGGCTAAAATAAAAGCACAACCAATCGTTCCAAAGATATATGTTACGGCATAACCTACAGGCACAAAATCCATCATTGATTTTTTATCACTAGCAGCTATACTTAAGTTTGATATAGCATCTTGTGCAACACCAATAACTGCGGATTGAGTTAAAGCGCCTGCAGCTAAACCAGAGGCCTGACCAGCGTTGTATCCGAGAATTTTTCCGACTATAATCGTAGAAATTAAACCAATGACACAGACGATAACAGAAAAAATTACTTGAGGAATTCCTTCTTTTTTTAATCCTTTAAAAAATTGAGGTCCGGCATTATACCCTAATGCAAATAAGAAAAGAAGGAAAAACACAGACTTAACAGTGTCGTCAATCGTAATATTTAATTGTCCAATAATAACACCTGTAATAAGTACACCAGTGACGGATCCGACTTTAAATGATCCGATTTGAATTTTTCCAACTGCATATCCAATGGCCAATGTTAAAAATAAGGCAAGCTCTGGATGTGATTGGAGAGCATGTACGAACCATGTCATAATAATTACCTCATTTTTTTAAATTTTTTAGCATCACTTTCTTATTTTAAACATTTGTTTTTATCCTATACTTTTTAAAAGTGCACTTTATCTTGCTTAGATAAGAATATGAATAGTAAAAGGATATAAACTACTAAAGATAAAAAAAGAAATGAGGTGGAGATTTGGAAGGTTACTATTTAATGCCGCATCCTCCAATAATTGTTCCCAATATAGGTAAAGGAGAAGAATTAAAGTTATATCAAACAAGTTTAGCTTGTTATGATATTGCACAAGAAATTGCAACTAAAGAACCTGAGACAATTATCATTGTAACTCCGCATGGACCGATGTTTTCAGATGCTATTTCCATTTCCGATGGAGAGGATATTAGTGGTGATTTTAGACGATTTCAATGTTTTGATATAAAGGTGGATGTAAAGCTTGATATGGAATTTAATGAGGTTTTACTTAAACTATCCCAAGATGAACAAGTTCCTGTTGTCTCTGTTGATCGAGAATTATTACGAGCCTATGGACGTCCCTTTGAACTGGATCATGGAACATTGGTTCCTTTATATTTTGTGAATAAATATTATCAAAATTATAAATTAGTTCATATTACTTATGCTCCTTTAAGTGATCGAATGCTTTATAAATTTGGGATGCTTCTTCAACAAGTAGCTCAAAACCTTAATCGTAAATCGATACTGATTGCAAGTGGAGATTTATCTCATAAGTTAAGTACAAGTGGACCTTATGCTTATTCTCCGTACGGAGAACAATTTGATCGTCAGTTTTTAGCCAAGCTTTCATCCTCTCAACCATTAGATATTTTTGAGTTAGATTGTGAAATGATTGAAGAGGCTGCAGAGTGCGGTTTAAGATCGACGAAAATATTAATGGGAGCACTAGATGGAAAAGAGATAAAAGGAGAAGTGCTCGCTTATCAAAGTCCATTTGGTGTCGGCTATGGAGTGGTTAAATTTAACGAAGTCGGTGTTGGAACCAAAGCACTAAAATATATTGGACGGAGGGAGCAAGGTATGACAGAAGTGTTACCGAAAGGAAGTAATCCGTATGTCCGATTAGCTAGAAAATGTTTAGAGGATTATTTCACACAAACTAAGACAATGATTGCGAAGGAAGAATTACCAGAAATTATGGTGGCTCATCGTCACGGCGTCTTTGTCTCCTTAAAGAAAGACGGACAATTACGTGGATGCATTGGAACCATCTTTCCAACAACGGATTGTGTTGCATCAGAAATTATTAGAAATGCGATTGCAGCAGCTACGGAAGATCCGCGATTTATTCCTGTTCGATTTGAAGAATTAAAACAGATTCAAATCTCCGTAGATGTCCTTATGACACCAACATCAGCAAGTATTGAGGAACTCGACCCAAAACGTTATGGTGTGATTGTAAGTAAAGGCATGCGTAAAGGGGTACTTTTACCTAATTTAGAAGGAGTCGAATCGGTAGATGATCAATTAGCGATTGCTTGTCAAAAAGCTGGCATTAATCCCGATGGAGATTTTGATATTGAAAAATTTGAAGTGATTCGTTATAAAGAAGGTGAGCGATAGTGGATTATCCCGTTCCGTTTTTTGAACGAAAACAAGATCGTATTCAATGTTTAATATGTCCACATAAATGTCTGATTTCAGAAGGAAAAACAGGAATATGCCGAGTTCGAACTGTACAAAATAATCAGCTAATGGTTATCAACTATGGCGAAGTTACCTCAGCAGCAGTTGATCCCATTGAGAAAAAGCCACTGTATCACTTTAAACCAGGAAAAAATATTTTATCACTTGGGAGTTTTGGTTGTAATATGACTTGTAGTTTTTGTCAGAACTATGAGATTTCTCAACATCGTCCTAAAACAGACACACTATCGATTGATGAATTAAGCGAGGCCTTAGCTTCGGTTGAGAATAATGCAGGAATAGCTTACACGTATAATGAGCCGCTAATGTGGTATGAATACGTTTATGATACGGCAAAAGAGTTAAAGCGTCGTAATCCTGACACGAGTGTTGTTATTGTCACAAATGGTTACGTTAATGAAGAACCTTTAATGAAATTATTATCCTATGTTGATGCAATGAATATTGATTTAAAGGGGTACTCAAATCGTTACTATCAAAAGATTTGCGGCGCTCAACTAGATCCAGTTCTAGAGACGATTAGACGTGCTAATGACTATATTCATATTGAAATTACCACGTTATTAGTCACAGATGAATTTGATGCTTTAGAAGAAGTAGAACAAATTGCCCAGTTTTTAGCGTCCATTAATCCAGATATCCCGCTACATTTAAGTCGTTATTTCCCCCGTTATAAAATGAAAAATGAAGCTACAAATGTTGATATCATGGCTCAAGCTGTGGCGGTTGCTAAGAAATATCTAAATTATGTCTATATCGGCAACGTTGCGGGTGCTGATACGAACACTTATTGTCCGAATTGTCATGAACGTTTAATTGAACGACATCAATATGAGACACGTTGTTTAATTCATGAGTCAAAATGCCCAACTTGTCACATACCAATTCCCATTAAGCTATGATGTTAAAAGCAATGCATGAAATTTGACTTTAATTAAGAGTCCATGTACAATATCTCCTGTTGAAAAAGAGGAGATGAATGAGAATGAAAAAAATATCAAATACGGCATTTGTTTATACAATTGTTGCATTAGTAGCGGGTGTGGTGTATCGAGAGTATACGAAAGTTGTTGGTTTCTCAGGTAAAACGAATTTATCGTTATTACACACTCATTTATTTACTTTAGGTATGTTATTTTTTTTAGTTGTGTTAGCATTAGAAACAACATTAAAGTTAAGTGAACAAAAAATCTTTAATGGATTTTTTATGACTTATAATGCGGGTTTAATTTTAACATCACTAATGATGGCAGTTCGTGGATTTTTACAAATTCAAGATGCTGAACTTTCTAAAGCAGTTAATGCCTCAGTTTCAGGAATATCTGGTGTTGGTCATATTTTATTAGGAGTAGGACTTATCTTATTCTTTATGAATCTTAGACGTACCATTGCAACAAAATAATCAAAAGACGTATTGAGTGATGGGGCTCAATACGTCTTTTTTATATTGAAATCATAGATTTTGATGGGGGAGTTGTCGATTGCTCTTTTGTTAAAAGGAAATGAACAATCATTGAGATAATTCCACTAATAATTAAAAAGGCATAAAAACTAATTCCACGACATAACAACATCGCTGGGACGATAAGGTTACTTGCAAAGAATAGTTTAAAAGCACTCATAAATGCATTTTCTGAAGCACCAACTGCCCCAGGAAGTGGGATGGATGAAACAGCTAATGAGACTAATGACTGAAGCGAGATAATTTGTAATAAAGTAAAGTCGTTAAGGTGGAATGCTTTATAAACAAAATAGGGCACTAGATAAGTAGAAGTTAATTGAATGGTTGTTGTAAAAACGACACGTAGTAATAAAAGAGGTCGTGTTTTAAGGTAATCTGCTCCTATGGTATACTCTTTTACTAGTGATTCTAGTTTAAATCGTGTCGCGGGTACATCTTTTATGATTCGAATAGCGCCTAACCATTTAGTAACTAAGTAGATTAATTGATAGATAAATTTTTTTGAAAACATCGCTAATAAAATACCAATCGTTAATAAAAGGTTAATTGTTACACTAAACATTAAGAAGTATTGAATTCCATGAAGATTAGTCATAATAAATTCATGGTTCAGAAGGAACATAATTCCAGCGTATGCCATCATGACCATTTGATAGACAACGGTAATAATTAATAAATTTAAGGAAGAATAAGAAAGATTGATGTTAGCTTTGTTCATATAAAACATTTGAGCGGGTTGCCCACCAGAGGAAGAGGGAGTAATTGAACTAAAATAGAAACCGATAAATGCAAATCCTAGACATTTTATGTAGGAAATCTTTTGTCCGAGGGCACGCATAATTGAGAATGTATTCATGGCTTCACACCCAACGAAGATAAACATCATACAAAGGCCTAATATAATATAGAATAAATTAACATCTTTTAATGTTTGAAGTAACGTAGGTAAAGATTGATCTTTAAAAATAAAATAGCTTGTAATTATGATTAGAGAAATCATAAATAAAAGGCTTACTGATGATTTTAGCTTATTATTCATTACTGGCTCCTTTCTAGAGAAATGAATTTCAATCCTTTTATTTTTAATTGTGGGATGGCTAGTTCTAAGGCACCGATGGTATTTAAAGGGGCCCCGTAATCAGCGCCGCAATCATGACTAGAATCATGTAAACAGATTATTGAATTTGAATGACACTGTTTAATCAATCGTTCTTTTAAGAGAGATTTAGATTGATTTTTCCAGTCTTGAATCATGACATTCCAAAGACAAAGTTTTAATTGATGTTTTTTCATGAAGTGATAAGTAAATAAATTCATATGTCCCCAGGGTGGACGATAAAGGTGACACGTTACATTTAATTGATTCATAATGTCGAGGCTTTGTTGAAAGTCTTTTTTTGTATAGAAATAACTATGTAACCATGCATTTTTATGTTCGAGTGAATGAAGACCGATTTCATGTCCTTCATCTATCATACGTTTGATGAGATGAGGATATTTTTTAGCGTTCTTTGCAACAACAAAAAAGATAGCTTTTATATCGTGTTTGTTTAGGAGATCGAGAAGCTTCTCAGTATAGATTTCATCAGGTCCATCATCAAAGGTGAGAAGTATTCCTTGTTGTTGAGTATCGGTGATTGCATTTGAATTAAAGTGTTTATGGTAATAGGTTGGTAAAATTGAGTGGATGATAAACACACTTAGTGGTAATAATAAAAAAATCATTATTGTTAGGCTCCTAACTGACAGTTTTGATAAGACAGGATAATGGTATCAAGTGTCGCATGATTGAGCTGCTGCTTAAGTGACTTCATATTTTGTCGTATTTCATAGAGATTTGTTTCGTCATTTAAAATTTGAGAGAGATAGTGAATATTTATCAGTTGCTGTTTTGATATAATTCGACCGAGTCGATGGTAATTAATGAATTGAGCATTTTTCATTTCTTGTTGTAAAAAAGGTTCGATAATTAACATCGGTAGTTCGGAATGAATCGCTTCAAATATAGTGATTCCCCCTGGTTTAGAGATGATTAAATCAGCTTGTTGCATGTAGTTATAGACTTGATTAGTAAAACCAATGACATCGATGTTTTCATATTTTCCATGTAATTTCTGAAAAAGTTTTTTATTACCTCCTGTAATCAGCGTTGTTTTTATATTTTTTAAGTTATTTAACTCTTTATAGAACTTTTTTGATTTTGGTAATAAACCTAGACCACCACCCATGATTAAAAGGTGTTTATTTTCTTGATGTAACTGAGGTAATACATGATGGGATTTAAAGGCTAATTTGACTGGAATTCCAATTACATGAAGTTTATTTCGAGGAATTCCTTTTTCGATTAATTCTGACTGAAGAGAAGGACTTCCTACTAAGTAACAGTCTGTTTGATCATTAATCCATTCTGAATGACTACTAATATCTGTAATACAAGTAATCAGTGGAATTTGACAACTAGATTTAGTTTTATAATGAGAAACTAACTGAGAACAATAAGGAATGGTTGAAATAATCACTGTTGGTTTTGTAATTAAAAGTAATTGTTGTAGTGATTTATAGAAGTAATCGCCTAATATAGGTTTTGAAGTTTCGTTGCCATTTTCTGTATAGTTATAAAATATATTATAGCATATAGATGCTCGATTGATAAGGAGACTAAAGCTTCGGTAAATGAGTTTTGAGATATGTGGCAGTGTATAGTCGAATATATCGACAATCGTAACATCTGAATTTTCAATGGTAGATTTAAGTTGTTCCTCTATTGAATAGGATGCTGAGTAATGCCCCATTCCAAATTTCCCTGTTAAAATTAGAACTTTCATATTATTTCCTCCTGTTTCCTATAGGTTTATTATAGAAATTAAATCTTTAGATTTGTTCTATAAAAATCTTAAGATTTTTTAAAGATTCTCTGAATAATACGTTAAGAAAATAATGGTATTTTAACTAACAAGGGAGTGTAAGTTTAAACAATAACTGTTTTCTTACCCTGAATAATGAATATATTTGGATTAGGAGTATAACCGTGTCGATTAGGATAAATTAACATAATGTAGTAACAGCTAGAGTTTAGGAAAAATTATGGATCAGAAAAGGGGATTTAGATGATGAATCAAGTAGAAAATTATTTTGAACGAGTGGCAAATGATATTAAAGAAAAAGCGCCATTATATTTGAAGATGAGTCATCAAATTCATGAAAAACCTGAATTAGGCAATGAGGAACAATTTGCGTGTCAATTACTGACTAATTTATTAAAAGAGGAAGGATTTGAGGTTGAGATTGATATTGCTACCCATCCAACAGGTTTTATTGCGCGTAAGAAAAGTCAGAAGGAAGGACCCTCAATTGGAATACTCGTTGAATATGATGCATTAAGAGGCTTAGGGCATGCGTGTGGTCATAATATTATTGCTATGATGAGTATAGGTGCGTCTTTAGCTATTTCTTCAGTCCTTGATGAGTTAGGTGGAAAGGTAGTTGTTTACGGAACACCTGCTGAAGAGGGAGGACCACACGGGAATGCAAAGGAGAGTTATGTACAAGAGCATCTATTTGATGAAGTTGATGTCTGTATGATGATTCATCCGTTTCATACAACAGCCCCTACTCAACCAACCCTTGCGATTGTTAAACCTGAATTTGAGTTTTTTGGTCGTCCTTCTCACGCGGGAGCAGCACCTGAAAAAGGGATTAATGCCTTAGATGCTATGCTTCTATTTTATAGTGGGATTAATGCCATGCGGCAGCAAATGCCACCAAGGGTTTTAATTCATGGAATTATTACAAATGGTGGTGAGGCGCCAAATATTATACCTGCATATACGAAAGCTAGCTTTTATATTCGAGCTCCTAAATCTGATTTATGTGATATTTATAAAGAAAAAATTTTAAAAATTGGTCAAGGTGCTGCATTAGCAACAGGATGTAGGTTTAAATATGATGATTCACTTAACCGAGTGAGGGAAATGTTCATTATCCCAAGTTTCGAAAATCTTTTTATTGAGGAAGCCAATCGATTAGGGTTAGAGGTTAAAACGAAAGATTGTAAAAGCATTGGTTCAACCGATGCAGGAAATGTGAGCCAGGTGGTTCCAACGATTCATCCAACGATTAAAATTTGTAATGATTCTATTACGATTCATACGGAGGAATTTAAACAGGCAGCTAAATCAGAAGCAGGTGATCAAGCTATTATTGATGGCGCAATCATTTTAGCGCGTATTGCAGTTCGCTTATTGACGGATGATGATTGTTTGAAAATGATTAAAGAAGAATTCCAAAAAATAAAAGAAGCTCATTTATCTGAAGTAATTGAAGAGAGGGGTTAAAGAAGCCCTCTTTTTATATGTTCTTCAACTAAGAGATACATAAAGGGGCAAAAATATACATTAATGTATAATTTTTTAATGAACGGAAGAATATTTGAAGCGTACGAATAAATATAATGATTAATATAAAAGGAGGGGAATAGATGAGTTACATTGTGGATAGTTTAGTTGAACTAATCGGGAATACACCTTTATTGCGTTTAAACAAATATAGTCAGCAAGTAGGAGCAAAGGCAGAGTTAATTGCTAAGCTAGAGTATTTTAATCCAGCGGGAAGTGTAAAAGATCGAATTGCTTGTGCCATGATTAAAGCAGCTGAAAGCCAAGGGGTTTTAACGAAAGAATCGATGATTGTTGAACCGACGAGTGGAAATACGGGGATTGGCTTAGCCTTTGTTGCGGCAGCTAAAGGTTATCAATTAACGTTAGTGATGCCAGACACGATGAGTATCGAGCGTCGAAAGTTATTAAAAGCTCTTGGTGCCAACCTTGTTTTAACAGAAGGGGCGAAAGGGATGAAAGGTGCCATTGCTAAAGCTGAGGAACTTTGTCAAGAAATTCCGGGGGCGATAATGCTTCAGCAATTTGAGAACCCGGCTAATCCAGCTATTCATCGTTTGACGACAGCTGTTGAAATTTGGAATGATACAGATGGATTAGTTGATATCTTTGTTGCTGGCGTTGGGACAGGTGGAACAATCACAGGAGTAGGAGAAGTATTAAAGGAATATAACCAAAATGTGAAAGTAGTTGCAGTTGAACCAGCAACTTCACCCGTTTTATCAAAAGGGGTAGCCGGCCCTCATAAAATTCAAGGAATTGGTGCTGGATTTGTTCCGAATGTTTTAAATTGCAATATTATTGATGAGATTATCTCTGTATCAAATGAAGATGCCTTTCAAACATCACGTCTATTAGCGGATGCAGAAGGTTTATTAGTGGGCATTTCTTCTGGAGCAGCGGTCTATGCTGCAACTGAGTTAGCTAAACGTGAAGAAAATGTAGGGAAACGAATTGTTGTGATTTGTCCAGATACAGGTGAACGCTATTTATCAACTGGATTATATAATGAAGACTAATGAAAAGGTGAGCATTTTAGCTCACCTTTAGTATTTTTATAAAATATTAATTAGTCGACGATTGATGACCATTGATTCTTTTTTTGGAAGAACAATGGTAAGTGTATCATTAGTTAAGTTGGCTGTAATTTTATCGGCATCAACGTCGTATAGACTGAAGCTTTGTGAAAAAGAACTACTTTGGTAAGCTTGTCCTGTTTCTTCATTTGCTTGAACAACTTGTTTTACTGTTAGGATTAAATTTTGATTTTCAACAGCTAACTGGATATTTTCCCGTTTTAAATTTGGAAGTGTCAACGTGAAAATATATTCTGTTCCTTGATCATTAAAGGTTGTATTATTCATTGGTGTAAAAGCAGATTTGAAAAGTGTTTAACATCATCGTTTCCATATGATTAAAAATATCAAAAAAATTAACGGGTGCTAATGATTCATTTTTTCCGCCAAAGGGTGTTAAATTTGACATCCTATCTCCTCCTTATCTGAGATAAAAGTTATACAACATATCATATGCGATTGTCATATTTGAGTGTCTATTTTGGAGAGATTGCATGAATGAAATGGGTATGATAAACTGATAATGAGAGGTGTGATACAATGAATATAATTGAAATTGCGAAACTGGCAGGAGTATCAAAGTCAACCGTCTCTAGATATTTAAATGATGGATATGTCAGCGAGGAAGCTAGC
Source organism: Turicibacter sp. GALT-G1 (assembly GCF_025594995.1). Lineage (NCBI taxonomy): Bacteria > Bacillati > Bacillota > Erysipelotrichia > Erysipelotrichales > Turicibacteraceae > Turicibacter > Turicibacter sp. GALT-G1. The sequence continues at coordinate 39,415 of NZ_JAMQUS010000015.1, read as the reverse complement.
GAGAAAATAAAAGAAGTAATTGAACAAACGGGGTTTGTTCCAAGACGACAAGCTCAGGCTATGCGTTCACAAAAAACAAATTTAATTGGTATTATTGTTCCAAAAATTAGTACAGAAACAGCTGCTCATGTCATTGAAGGAATTACTAATGAATTAAGTAACGCTGGGTATGAAGTACTAATCGGAAATACAAGTCAATCGATTGAAAAAGAATTCGATTACTTAAAAGTCTTTAAAAACCAAGTAGACGGAATTATTTTTATGGCTACTGAAATTACACCTAAACATTATGAGTTATTTGAGCAGTTACATATTCCGATTGTTGTTGTTGCTCAAAAAGTAAAGGATTATCCATGTATTGTTCATGATGATTATCATGCATCTAAAGATGCCATTAACTATTTAATTGATAAAGGTCATCGTTCAATAGGATTTATTGGCGTTGGTGAATATGATGTTGCGGTTGGAATTGAGCGTAAAAAAGGGTATTTAGATGCTTTAGAAGAACAGAAAATTGAAGCTCAATCAGAGTATATTCAAATTGGGGATTTTAGTCATGAAAGTGGATTTAACTTGACTAAGCATTTAATGTCGTTACCAAAACCACCAAGTGCAATTTTTGCCGTGACTGATAACTTAGCTATTGGATGTATGGAATATTTAAAAGAAAATGGATATAAGATCCCTGACGATATTGCAGTCATGGGGCTAGGTGATATAAAAATCGCTGCTTATATGACACCAGGGCTTACAACTGTTCATTATCATTTTCAGACGATGGGAGCTAAAAGTGCTAATCTTTTAATGCAGTTAATTCAATCAGGAAAAGAAAGCTCTAAAAATTATGAAAGCAATTTTATTTTTAATTATAGACTTATAGAACGTGATAGTGTATAATAATCTTCGTGATGAAGGTTATTATTTTTTTGAACCTGATGGGAACGTTCCTGCAAAAATCTCATTAAGTAACCATAAAAACCAATTATAAATACAGTCCAAAAAGAAAGCGTTAATTTATTTTTTTAGGACTTTGTGGGAACGTTCCCTCAAAGAAACTCAAAGTAGTAAACATTGAAGTGAGAAAAATGGAAAACAATAATGGCGTTTAGAAGAAATAATAAGTCGTCAGCTCAATGAAACAATGTATCATCTTCAACTATATATTAGTCATCCTAAAATGATTAGTATATTTACTTGTAGACAGGATACTTAGGAAGAGTAAAAAGTTATGACAAACCCAAATTATGCCGAAGTCGCTAAGGTTATTCTTGAAGCAATCGGTGGAAAAGATAATGTTGCTAGTGCTGCGCATTGTGCGACACGCTTACGTTTAGTTTTAAACGATGAGTCAAAAGTAAATAAAGCAGAAATTGAAAAAATGGATATTGTTAAAGGTGTATTTTCAACAGCGTGACAGTTCCAAATTATTATTGGACAAGGAACAGTTAATCGCGTGTATGCTGAATTAGCAGCACTTGCTGGAATTCAAGAGATGAGTACAGCAGATGTTAAAGATGCAGCAATGGAAAAATTAAATCCATTCCAACGCTTCTGTCGTATGCTATCAAACATCTTTGTACCAATTATTCCTGCAATCGTTGCAGCAGGTTTATTAATGGGGATTTTAGGAATCGTTGATAAAGTTGGTTTAGGACACTTAACTGATACTTGGTGGTTTATGTTATTAGATATGTTCTCATCTGCGGCATTTAATTTCTTACCAATCTTAATCGCAATTTCAGCTGCAAAGCAATTCAAATGTAATCCTTACTTAGCAGCCACAATTGGGGGAATTATGATTCACCCTGCATTACAAAATGCTTGGACATCAGGAACTGGTTATGAAACAGTTAATGTATTAGGAATCATTGATATGCCTTTACTTGGATATCAAGGAACAGTATTACCAATTTTAATCGTTATCTTTGTAATGTCATACATTGAAAAATATACACGTAAATATATGCCTAAAATGTTAGATATTTTATTAACGCCATTAATCACTGTATTAGTGACAGGATTCTTAGCGTTAGTTGTTATTGGACCAATTGCTAATACAGTAGGTTCAGCAATTTCAACATTCTTTACATATGCCTTAAATAACTTCGGTATCTTCGCGGGATTATTATTAGGTGGATCTTATTCATCAATCGTAATCACTGGTATTCATCATAGTTTCCATGCTGTTGAGTTAGAGTTAATTGGAAATACCGGATTTAACTCATTATTACCAATTTGGTCAATGGCAAATGTAGCACAAGGTGGGGCAGCATTCGCTGTTTACTTCTTAGCTAAAAATAAAAAAACAAAAGCAATTGCTTTACCATCTGCCATTAGTTGTTTATTTGGTGTAACTGAAGCAGCAATTTTTGGGGTAAACATGAAGTATGGTCGTCCATTCATCGGAGCTGCAATTGGTGGGGCTTTAGGTGGAGCTTACATTGTATTCTCTAAAGTTGTATTTACAGCTGTTGGAGTAACTGGACTTCCAGCCTTAGCAATTTCTGCACCTGGAACAACATTAAACTATTTAATTGCAATGGGAATTGCAGTTGTAGGAGCTTTCATTGCGACATGGATTCTTGGAATTAAAGAAGACTAATTAAATAAATTCATAGATAGAAAATGGATAATGGGGGACTCTCCGTTATTCATTTTTCTGTATTATAGCAAAAAGGAGAACGGTATCATGAAAAAAGTTATTTCAATTGGAGAAGCATTAATCGATTTCATTCCACAACAAAAAGGAGTAGCACTTAAAGATGTAGAAGGATTTCTACGTGTGCCAGGTGGAGCCCCATTAAACGTTGCAGCAGCTGTCGCTAAATTAGGTGGAAAAGCACAAATGTTAACAAAATTAGGGATCGATGGATTTGGAGATGCAATCTTAGAAGAAGTTAAGCCATTAGGTGTAGATGTTTCACGTGTAGGACGTACAAATCAAGCTAATACAGCCTTAGCATTCGTTTCTTTAAAAGAAGATGGAGAGCGTGATTTCTCATTCTATCGTAATCCAAGTGCTGATATGTTATTAAGTGAAGATGAAATTCATGAAGAAGATTTTGAAAATGGATCAATCTTACACTTCTGTTCTGTTAGCTTGATTGATGCACCAATTAAACAAGCTCATAAAAAAGCTATTGAGTATGCAACAAAATATAACGGAATCATCAGCTTTGATCCTAACGTTCGTTTACCATTATGGGAGTCACCAGAAGCTTGCCGTCAAGCTATTTTAGAATTTTTACCTTTATCAAATATTGTTAAAATTAGTGATGAAGAATTAGAATTCATTACTGGAATTAAAGATGAGCAAGAAGCATTAAAATCATTATTCGTTGGAAATGTAGAAGTTGTTATTTATACAAAAGGGACAAATGGATCAGACTTCATCACAAAAGAACGAAAAGTGACTGTTCCATCGTTTACAGTAAAAGCTGAAGATACAACAGGAGCAGGAGATTCATATATCGGATCGTTCTTATATCAAGTTGCTCAAACAGTTAATACGTTAGAAGAGTTAGTTCAATTAGATGAAGTAAAAGTGACTGAAATCATGACATTTAGCGCAGCAACTGCAGCATTAACTGTTTCTAAAAAAGGTGCCATTGCAGCATTACCTACAAAAGAAGCAGTGATTGAAATGATGAATCGATAATTTTTAGGAGGATGTGAGGATGATGACAAAACAACAGTTTATTAACCAAATTGCTGCAGAAAAAGCGAATCAGTTACCCATAGTTAATGGGGATGAGTGGCGTAATAAATTTCATCTCATGGCACCTATTGGTTGGATTAATGATCCAAACGGATTATGTTATTTTAAAGGATTATATCATGTGTTTTATCAATATTCACCCCTAGATGCGAAAGGTGGATTAAAGTTCTGGGGACATTATACATCACCAGATATGGTAAACTGGACAGAGCATGAAGTAGCCTTATTCCCAGACATCGCTTCAGATGTAGATGGGGTTTATTCAGGATCTGCTTTAGTTCATAATGATGAAATGTATTTATTCTATACTGGAAATGTTAAACATAAAGGTGATCATGATTACATTTTAACGGGACGAGAGCAAAATGTAATTATGGTTAAATCGACAGATGGGTTTAATTTCTCTGAAAAGCAAGTTTTATTAACGAATGAAGATTATCCTAAAAATATGGGATTACATGTTCGTGATCCAAAAGTGTGGGAAGAAGATGGAGTCTTCTATATGGTTTTAGGTGCACGTTCAATTGATGATAAAGGATATGTCTTACTGTATAAATCAACAAACTTAACAGATTGGGAATTATTAAGTGTTCCAGCTGGTGGATTAGATGATATGGGATACATGTGGGAGTGTCCAGATACATTCAAATTAGAAGGAAAGGACATCTTCATGTTCTCTCCACAAGGAATGGATGCTAAAGGATTAAAGTATCATAATGTTTATCAAAGTGGATATGCTGTTGGATCATTTGATGAAAATAAACAAATATTATCATTAGGTGCTTTTGATGAATTAGATCGTGGCTTCGACTTTTATGCACCGCAAACTTTTAAAAACCATGATGGACGTATTATTATGTATGGATGGGCTGGTGTACCAGATGCCGTTGAACACAGTAATCCAACTATTGAAAAAGGATGGCAACATTGTTTAACATTACCACGTGAATTAGTTTTAAAAGGTGAAAAATTATATCAAGTGCCAGTAGAAGAGCTAAAAGCACTGCGTAAAGATGAAACAATTATTAAAGAGATTAATTTAGGTCAATCACAAGTATTCAAATTATTTGAAAATAATACATACGAATTAAACCTAGACTTCAAAAATACAACTTCATTTGAATTAGATTTTCGTGAAGATTGTCAATTAACATTTAAAGATGGAATTTTTACATTATCATTAGGTCGAAGTGGATACGGACGTGATTACCGTCGTGTTGAGATTAAAGCTATCTCAAATGTACGTATCTACTCTGATAACTCAATTTTAGAGATTTATTTAAATGAGGGGGCTGAAGTTTTTACTTCACGTATTTATAATAAAAAATTAGATGAAACATTAACTTTATCAGGAACAGGTGACGTTACGTTAACTAAATGGTCATTGTAGTGTTAATGAAGGGGTAATCATTTTAGGTTATCCCTTTTTTGATGAAAGATATGGCGTTATAATTGTTGAAAAGATATAGGATTGAGAAGAAAAGCGATAAATAAAAACACAGCATGGCTGTGTTTTTGTTATTTTGTTTTGCGTAATTCTTCCTTTAATTGACGCTTTGGTAAGTTGCGACGTAGTTTACGTTCAATCATATTAAATTCGAGATTATCTTTTGGTGCGACAAACATACATGTGTATCCATCTTCACCTGCACGACCTGTACGCCCAATACGATGAATATAAATCTCAGGTGTTTCTGGAACATCATAGTTATAAATATGAGTCACACCACTAATATCAAGTCCACGTGAAGCAACATCTGTTGCAATTAAGTATTGTAAATCTGCATCACGGAAGGATTTCAAGATACGTTCACGCTTATTTTGTGCAATATCACTATGAATGACTTGAACGTTAAATCCACGTTTTTTCATTTTAGCAAATAATTCATCGGCGCGACGCTTAGTACGAGCAAAGATAATGGCTAAGAATGGATTATCTTCTTCAAGAACTTGGCAAAGTGTATCTGCCTTCCAACGATCCGTTGTTTCAATTACTTCTTGACGAATCGTATCAATCGTCACCTTCTTAGGTTCAATCGTTACCATTGTTGGTGAGTAAGTATAGTGGTAAGCAAGTTTTTTAACATTTGGTGCCATTGTTGCAGAAAAGCATAGTGTTTGACGATTACGAGGAGTTGCTCTTAAAATTTGATCAACTTCATTTCTAAATCCCATTAATAACATTTGATCTGCTTCATCAATGACGACTGTTTTAACTTTATTTAAATCTATTGTTCCACGTTCAATATGGTCAATTAATCGTCCAGGAGTTGCAATGATTAAATGAATAGTACCTTTTAATTTATTTAGCTGAGAACCGATATTGCGTCCTCCGTAAGCTGCTAACACATTAATAGCTTTTCCTTTAGCTAATTGATTAGCTTCTTCTGTAATTTGTAAAGCTAACTCTCGAGTAGGCGTGATAATTAATGCTTGAGTTGCACAGACATCAGGTGAAATATTTTCAAATAATGGTAATAAGAAAGCTAATGTTTTTCCGGTTCCTGTTTGAGCCTGAGCAATTACATCTTTATAGTCTTTAATTAATGGAATACACTCTTCTTGAATTGAAGTAGGAGTTGTAATTCCTGATTTTTTTAAAACTTGAACCAATGGTTCACTAATCCCTAAATCTTTAAAATTCATAATGACATACCTTTCGTTCTTGTATTCAATTAATCATACCATAGTCTATGCAAAAATACATGAGTAATTAATTTATAGTGATTTATAATTGATATACTGTGTTTACAATTAAGATTGAAGTGACGTAATCCGTTGATTATAGTAATAAAATACTTGGTGATAAAAAGTAAAGGGGGAATTCTTTAGCAAAAGGAAACTAACAAAATATTATTGTTAATAATGCTTTGCAGAAAAAAAGAACATATAGTGTATTTTTGTATTAAAAACTATATGAAAAGTCGATACATTTAATCTGTTATATGTTAGAATTTAACTGACATAGGTAAAAACTGGGAAGGTGATGGAGGCTGAAACTGAATAACGTAAGTCCAAAAGTTAAATGTTTATACGATAAATTTTTTGAAACTGAATCAGATATAGAGAAGGTATTAACATTTGTTGCTGAACAGAGAAGGTGCAATGAAGTCTCTACAAGTGAGATTAAGCAATTAATTTCAATAATGAGAAGTCAGCAATTTAATCTTATTGCGGCTAAGTTGCTTAATATGTTAGGATATTTATTGCTTAATCAAGGGGAGACACAGGCGGCTATTGATTTGTGGGATGAGGCTATATCAATTTTTGAAAAAAATGAAGATGAAGCTGGGATAGTCCAAAGTTACAGTGGTTTAATGTGTGGTTATTTTAACCTTGGCCTATATGATGAGAGTATTGATTTTGGAGTGAAGGGACTAAGACTGGCACAGGAATCAGGGGATGATCAATTATTACTATTAACGTTAGGAAATATTGCATTTAATTATTATGCATTAGAAAAATATGAGGAAGCAAAAGAAGCAGTAAAATTGATAAGATGTTTAAAAGAACCAGTCGTGGAGGGGAATAAAGTATCTTTAGATCAGTTAGAAGCTGGCATTTGTTTAGTCGATAATAATCTTGAGGAAGCTAAGTATTTGATTGATCGTGCTTATGAACGAGTACTTAACCTTAATCATCCGGCATTATTGTCAGAAACTTTACGTATGAGAGGAAAAGTTTATTATCAACTTGGTGATGATAAAGTATATGAGGAAAGCTTTGAAGAATCAATTCATCTAGCACAGGAAGGAAATTTTTTAGAATACCTGGCACAAACGTATTATGAGTGGGGGAAAATCGAGTTAGCGAAGGATAATAAATTAAGAGGAGAGCTATTTCTGTTAGAAGCTGATCATTACGTTAAGCGTCTTGGAAGTCCATTACTATCTGTTAATATATGTAGGGTTTTAATTGAATTTTATAAATCATTAAATATTTTTGAACTTGCCTTGCATTATTATGAAAAATGTTCGGAAGTAGAAAGAAAGGCTCACCTAAAGCGTTCTGAGCTTTGGGAGAAGCGAATTAATCGAGAGAAATATATTAGTGAAGCAAAGATTTTTAAGTCACTCTATGATGAATTAGAAACTATTTCTCATATCGGTCGTTCGTTTACAGAAACATTAAGTTTGGAAAAATTAATCATTCATGTTCATGAACAACTTTCTAAAATGATGGATACGACTGTATTAGCTATTACAGAGGTTAACGAAGAGAAAAATTGCTTAGACTATTTAATATATTTAGAATCAGGTAATCGATTGAACTCTGGATATGTTAGCTTAGACGATGAGAATAGTTTAGGCGTTTATTGTATTAAACAAAAGGAAAATTTAATTATTAATAATTTAGATGAAGAATATGAACTATATCAGTTAAAAAAGGATGAAACGATTTTATTTCAAAAAGGTATTAAATCCATACTTTGTTGTCCTTTAATCATTCGTAATGAACTTAAAGGGTATATTACTGTTCAATCTTATGAAATTAACTCATACACTCAACGCGATTTAACTAAGTTAAGTGTTTTAGCTTCTTATATTATTATTGCTTTAGAAAATGCTAAGTTATATCGTCAAACAGCTTATTTGGCTCGCTATGATGGATTAACAAGTTTATATAATCGAGTAGAGGCACTAAAAAAAGGAGAAAAATTATATCGGCTAGCTAAACATAAAAATCCAATGAGTGTTATCATGATTGATATTGATCATTTTAAACTTATTAATGATACATATGGTCATCAAATAGGTGATCAAGTTATTCAACTATTTAGTAATTTATTGAAGACCAAGCGTAATCGTGATACGGTAATTGGGAGATATGGAGGAGAAGAGTTTATCATCTTTTTAAATCATCGGAATATTGATCAAGCTTGTGAATTTGCAGAACAATTAAGAGAAGAATTGAAGGAGCTTAGTTTTAGATTTAATCAATTAGGAATAAAAGAAGTGACAGCAAGTTTAGGCGTTCACGAGTATCGATTTAATGAAGATTTGTTAGACGATGGAATTTATGCAGCGGATCAAGCAATGTATCATTCAAAAACCAATGGACGTGATCAAGTGACAAGCTACAGGAGATTAATATTAGAAAAATTAGCTCCCTCAAAAGTAAGTGAAAATTAAAGAATTAAAAAACCTGAGATAATCGACCAAGTTGGTGTTATTTAATCAGGTTTTTCTTTTTGGGAAATGATTTTTAAGAGATTAATTTAAGGGTAGAGATTTTTTTATGACTCGTCTGTTTAAAAGGCTATTTTTTATTTGAATGAAATGATATTACGCTAAGATGAAACATACTATTTATTAGAAACCTTAAAGCTTGATGAGCAATATGGCAAAGAGTGAAAGAGGTGTCTTATGAAGAAAATACAAGGGATTGATAAAGAAATTAAAAAACTTAAGGCGCACCTTACTCAACTAAAACTAAATGTTAAGACTAGGTCGATGGGAGTATTATTAAATCAAGAAGCAACTATTCGGAAAAAAATGAAAGTTGTTCAATATTTATTGAATCAACTAGAAGAAACGAATGAGCAACAAATCTATCAAGACTATTTAAGGTTACTAAATGACGCATCAGAACAAATTTTAAATTTATATAATGAGGAGAATGAAACTGAATATCGACTGGAAGAAGTGATTGAGGGATTTGAAGAAGAATACATGCAAAATGGAGTATTATATATTTTACTTAGTCGTTATTTACCAGGATTAATGAATTCTCCTCATTTTGCTATTTTACCGTCACATCCGAAAGATGAGTACCCTATAGCACGTCAGATGAAACGTAAGTTTTATTTACATTTAGGAGAGACGAATACAGGAAAAACCTATCATGCGATGAAGAAACTTGAATTAGGAGAGGATGGAATCTATTTAGCTCCACTTCGTTTATTGGCACTTGAAAATTACGAGAAAATGAACCAAGATGGCGTTAAGTGTCATTTGTTAACAGGAGAAGAGGAGGTACTGATTGAAGGGGCTCATCATATTAGTTGTACGATCGAAAAGTTGGATTTAGAAAAAGAGTATCATGTCGCAGTCATTGATGAGGTTCAATTGATTCAAGATAGTATTAGGGGGGCATCTTGGACACGTGCTATTTTAGGGATTTTAAGTCCAGAAATTCATTTATGTGGCGCACTTAATGTGAAGTCATTATTAATCCAAATGATTACTGAATGTGGGGATGAATACGAGTGTATCGAGTATTTCCGTAATATTCCCTTACAGTTTGAGTCTACTGCTTATCAATTAAATAAACCGATTAAAGGGGATGCTCTGATTGCATTTTCTAAAAAGAAAGTTTTAGAACTATCCAGATATTATCAAGATCGAGGGTTTAAGACGAGTATTATTTATGGAGATTTACCACCAGAAGTACGTCGAATTCAATATCAATCCTTTAGTGAGGGACAAAGTGAGTTACTCATTTCAACTGATGCCATTGGGATGGGAGTTAATTTACCAATTCGAAGAATTGTATTTGTTAGTGCTAAAAAGTTTGATGGGGAAGTCGTTCGTGAATTGACGTCACAAGAGGTAAAACAAATTGCTGGACGAGCAGGACGCAAAGGGATTTATGAAATCGGCTATGTCACAGGCTTAGATGAGCATTTGGCATTTGTAAAAGAAAAGCTAGAATGTAAAGATGAAGTCATTCAGCAGGCTATTATTGGTCCACATGAATCGATGCTTGAAATTAAAGGGATTCCTTTGATTGAGAAACTAATGATTTGGGAAAATCATTATCAAGATATTCACCATTATAAAAAGATGGATATCGAGCGGTATTTGTTTGTATTGACTCAAATTAAACACTATAAGCTCTCGCAATGGGTACAATGGAAAATTATGAAACTACCTGTAAATTTCATGCAAATGGATTTATTGAATTTATTATTACTCTATATCGAGGAACACTTTATCAATGGAAATAGTGAATTAACGAAACCTCGTCTACATGCTGAAGATCTTGAAATACTTGAAATTCACTATCAAGAAGTTAATTTATATTACTCTTTTTCAAAAGTGTTCCATCTCGAATTTGATATAAATTGGGTTTATCGTGAACGCTCTAAGGTTAGTAAAAAATTGAATTATTTATTACTGCGCCTCTAAATGAAAGTTTTTAAATATAATGCAGTAAATATGTTTCTGTATATCCAAAATAAAAAAAAGCAACTTTTTAAAAGTTGCTTTTTTTTACTTATTAGGGATCTTGTGAATAAGCTGATATTAATAAATTAATAGTTAATCTTTTTTCATTAGTATCATCCAAATAATAGCTGGATTACTTATTCAACTGAATATAATTTTAATTAATTTGGAATAATTTTTTCTGCTTTTTTCTCGATAATTGGTAAGAAGTATTGGATACATGGTCCAATTAAAAGTGTTGTGATAATTGTTCCAAGTCCTAAAACTCCTCCTAAAGAGAAACCAACTACAATGAAGATAACGTCCATTGTGATACGAACCCATTTGTATTGCCAGCTTGTTTTATCAACAATAATTAATGGTAATTGGTCAGTTGGAGCAACACTTAATTCAGCTGATTTTAAAATTGAGAATCCAATTGCGATAACAACACAGCTAATAGCTACAATTAATAAACGAACAATTAATGGTAAAGCATCAATACCTACGTTATTTAATAAGTTATTAATTAAATCTAAGAATGGTCCTGCTGTAATAACAGCTAAGAATGTTCCTAAACGGATGTATTCACGAGTGAAGATTAACATACCAATAAATACAATTCCCATAACTAAAATATTAGCTTGGCCAACAGTAATGTGTAATAAATTTGCTAAACCTTGCATAAAGATTGTAAAAGAATCAACCCCAGTATTTGATTTAATAAAGAATGCTACCCCCAACTGGATAATGAAACATCCTACTAAAAAGAACATGATTCGAACGATATAGTTTTTAATATTAAATTTACTCATTATAATCCTCCTATGAGACTGTAAAATAAATAGCCCTTACATTTGAAACTGTATACATAATATAAAAAATATGATAAAAAGTCAACTACTATATGTTATTTTGTCGTATTTATTTTTTTATATTCCATTAAAAGTCAGTTAAACTACTAAATGGAAAAAGCATATAATATAATTAGAATGAAATATTAGGGATTTATTGTATGATAATGATTATTTTATCTAAGAAAAATCAATAATAGTAGGTGAAATACATAGAGAGATCACAAGAAGTTGAAGTGGGGAGGAGGTGTCTGATGTTAATAACACAAGGTAGATATTCATCTTATTTAGATGAATATAATAAAATTACAATACTTGTTCCAAAAAGTTATTATAATGGAGAAATTGCTCCATTTAAGCTTATCAATATGACGACATCAGAGGCTTATGAGTTAAAGGTAGAAGAGAAGTTTGATTTTGGTAACGAGTTAAAATATAGCTTATCTATCCAAGGATTTGTCACAGTAGGAACTGAATATCAAGTCATGGATTGTTATAAAAATACAAGCTATTTATTTTTAGGTTATATTGCGAGAACTGAAGAATTTGATAAACGGTTTTATTATAATGGTGATGATTTGGGGCCAAGTTACAGTAAGAACATGACAAGATTTAAACTATGGGCACCAACTGCTACACAAGTTCAATTAATTTTATATGAAAATGATGTAACCCATTTTAGACGTATGAAGCGACTATCTAAGGGAATATGGGAACTGACTATTTATCAAGATTTAGAAGGGTGTCGTTATCGATATGAGATTGTTAATAATTTAGTACGCCAAGAAACGATTGATCCTTATGCTATAGCTTCTACTGTAAATGCAGAATATAGTGTCGTTGTGGATCCGTTGAAATGTGTTAAAGTTAAACATGAGTTGAGACCTAAACTAAATAAGCCGACTGACGCCATTATTTACGAATTAAGTATTCGAGATTTTACGATTCATCCATCTTCACGAGTTAAAAATCGTGGGAAATTTTTAGGGATAACAGAAGAGATAATAGATGAAAAAACAGGATATCACTATGGTCTGTCTTATTTAAAGGAATTAGGTGTGACACATATTCAATTACTGCCTATTTTCGATTTTGCTGGTGTCGATGAAAACTTTCCAGAGCAATCTTATAACTGGGGATATAACCCAGTCCAGTATAATATTCCAGAAGGAAGCTATGCTTTAAATCCGAAAGATCCTTATTCACGTATTAATGAATTAAGAACGATGGTTAACATCCTACATGAGCATGGGTTTGGTGTGATTATGGATGTGGTTTATAATCATGTTTATGAACGACGGACCTTCCCGTTTGATGCAATGGTTCCAACTTATTTTTATCGTTATGATTATCAAGGAATGCCATCAGATGGAACAGGGTGTGGTAATGATTTGGCAACAGAACGACTCATGGTTCGTAAATATATTTTAGATTCAGTTAAGTTCTGGGTAGAAGAGTATGGAATCGATGGATTTCGCTTTGATTTGATGGGAATTATTGACGTTGATACGATGAATGAAATTCGTCAACTTTGTGAGGAACTTTATCCAAGTATTCTTCTTTATGGTGAGGGGTGGGATATGAATACCCCATTACCACAAGCTCAAAAGGCTGCTAAGTTTAATGCTTTTAAGCTACCACGAATTGGCCATTTTAATGATGCGTTCCGGGATAATATTAAAGGACATACCTTTAATCATCAGGATCGAGGATTAGCGCTTGGAAATTTCGGATATGCGAATGCTGGAAAACAGTTGCTAGCAGGTAGTTCAGGTTTGATCGAAGGCGAAACATATATGTTTTATGATCCTTCTCAAAGTATTAATTATGTCGAGTGTCATGATAATCATACATTATGGGATCGGATGAAATTATCGAATAGTGATGAAAATGATGAAACGCGTGAAAAACGTCAAATCTTAGCGGCAGCGATGGTGATTTTCGCTCAAGGAATTCCGTTTATTCATTGTGGACAGGAATTTTTTAGAAGTAAGAATGGAATTGAAAATAGCTATAATGTCTCAGATGAAATTAATGCTATTCATTGGGATGAAGTTTATGAACATGAAAAGGGTATTAATTTGATTAAAGGCTACATCAAAATCCGTAAAGCTCACGGTGCTTTTCGTTTTTCAAATGCAATTCTTGTAAAAAAACATCTACGCATTTTTCAACATCATCATTCTGTGATAGAATATACATTGAAAAATGTTAAAGACTATGGGTGTTGGGACGAAATCCATATTTTCTTTAATACACAAAATCGTGAAGTAAATATTCCAATCGTCACAAATGATTTTATATTGATTGCTGATGAGCATCAAAGTGGAACGGAAGGTATTAAATCGATTGAAGGTGAATTGAAAATGGCACCGCTCAGTACGATAATTCTAGTGAAATGATTTGATCTTTGAATCAGTCGTCTCTTTCATTTGGTGATGAATGAAAGCAAAAAAGATAAAAGTAGATAGTGAAAACTCCTTAGCACTGCTAAGGAGTTTTTGTTGAGAAATGGAGTGCACATCATGACAGAAGTAGTGAATATTAAAGTAGAAGGCGTTGTTGATGAATTAATTCTCAATTCAATGCAAGTTTTAAACCAAGCATTCTATCAAGCTTCTGCAATCAACCAAGCAGAGGAGTATGCATTAGTGTTTGAATTTCAAGAAGAGGTTGATGGTGACTATCTTGTGGTGACGGGAACCTTGAAAGATGATACGCAGACGATTAAGCGACAATTTGAAGTGAATGAATCAAAGACACGTAAATATGCTTATTTAGCTGTTTATTTATTGTTATTACAACGTGAAACTGGACGTGTTCAATCATGGGGATTATTAAATGGGATGCGCCCAACAAAACTGGTTCATGGAATGAAAAAGCGTGGATTTACCGACCAAGAAATTAAAGATTATATGCAGGAAGAATATTTAGTTTCAGATGAGAAAATTAATTTATTGCTAGAGGTTGCGAATCATCAATTAAAAGTGATTCCTGACCTACATACGATTCAAAATGAAGTGAGTATTTATATTGGGATTCCATTTTGTCCCACACGTTGTGCATACTGTACATTCCCAGCTTATGCTCATGGACCATTCAAAAAGTGGGTAGATCCATTTTTAGAAGCATTACTTGAAGAAATTAAAATCGTGGGTGCTTTTATTAAAGAACGTCAATTAGCTGTCACTTCAATTTATTTTGGAGGAGGAACAGCAACGACGTTAACCGCAGAGCAGTTTGAAAAGTTATTAATTACAGTTTATGAAAACATTGCAAATTCACAAGAGGTTCGTGAAATTACAGTCGAAGCGGGGCGTCCAGATACGATTACACCTGAGAAATTAGAGTTGTTAAAGCGATATAATATTCATCGTATTAGTATTAATCCGCAATCATTCCAACAAAAAACATTAGATGAAATTGGTCGTCACCATACAGTAGAAGATGTCATTGAGAAATATTACATGGCTAAAGAACATGGATTTGATAATATTAATATGGATTTAATTGTCGGACTACCAAATGAAGGAAAAGAAGATTTAGCGTATAGTTTAGAGCAGATTGAAAAGCTACAACCTGAATCATTGACTGTTCATATGTTAGCCTTTAAACGAAGCTCGAAAATTACTCAAAATCGTGGATTGTATACAACAGCCTCAAAAGAGGAATTACAAGAAATGGGGCAAATGACATATGATTTTGCTGCTGCTCATGATTATATCCCTTATTATTTATATCGACAAAAAAATATTTCAGGTAATATGGAGAATATCGGTTATTCAAAGGTGGGACAGGAAAGTATTTATAATATTTTAATCATGGAAGAAGCTCAAAATATTTTAGGACTTGGGGTCGGGGCTTCAAGTAAATATTTAATTGGAACATCGGTTCATAATCCAAAAGATTTAAAAACATATATTGATTCATATGAGACTTATGCACAAAAGAAAGTAGAAACACTCATTGAAAGTTTAGAAATAGGTGATACACATGCAAATTAAAGATTTAAAGGTTAAAGAAGTTTCAACGTTAACAGTTATGATTAAATCAGTCAATGTCGGGCGTACAACAGCTCAAAAGCCTTATTTAAAGTTTGAGTTTGTTGATCAAAGTGGTTCTATTTTCGCGAATAAATGGAGTTTAAAACCTGAAGAGTTAAATGCCTTTGAAGCAGGGCAAGTTGTAACTGTTAAAGGACTAGTACAGCTTTATAATGCTCAGAAGCAAATTAATATTGAGTCTGTCTCATTGGTTGAAGGAGAGGTTGATTATTCTCAGTATGTAGAGTCTTCAAAATTTACAGTAGAGAATTTGAAGTCAGATATTACAGGATTTTTAGATGAAATGAAACCTGGCTATTATAAAGATATTCTTAATTATTTTTTAATAAAATATGAGCAAGAGTTTTATCTTCATCCCGCTGCAAGTCGTATGCATCATGCTTTTATGTCAGGACTCGCCCAACATGTTTATGAAATGTTAAAAATGGGGTCAGCCTATTGTGATTTATATCCGTTAGTTAACCGAGACCTTTTATATGCAGGGGTTATATTACACGATCTTGGAAAATTATTTGAGATGAGCTATGAGCAATGTATTAAAACTGAGTATACACTTGAAGGATTAATGATTGGGCATATTAATATGATGGTATCGATGATTGATGAGGCGTCAAAAGAATTAGGATATGATGGAGAAGAAGTGTTATTCTTAAAACATATGGTAATTGCTCATCATGGAAAATTAGAATGGGGTTCACCAAAAGAGCCAATGATTATCGAAGCTGAACTGTTACATTATCTAGATGTTGTTTCAGCCAAAATGACAGCCATTGAGGTTGCCCTTAGACATTGTGAAGAAGGGCAAATGAGTGACCGTATTCCAATGCTTGATAATCGTCGTTTTTATCATCATAAATAAAAAGAGTTAACGGCTCAACTGAGTCGTTAACTCTTTTTATTATTTTGCAGCTTCTTCTTGAGCAGCTGATTCTTCGATGTTTGCTACGATTGTTTCATAGCGTTTTTGTAAAAATTCATCTGTAAATTTGAAATTAGCTTCTGAACGGAATTTAATTAATAGTGTTTCTAAACGTAATTGAGTATACTCTTGTTTCTTAGCAGTTTGTTCTAACTCTTCCTTCATGTCTTCAAATGATGCTTTTTCATTTTCAGCATATTTATAGATAACGTGGTAACCAAATTTTGTTTTTACAGGTTCCGTAGAGTAGTGTCCGACTTCTAAGGCGTAAGCTGCATTTTCAAACTCAGCAACCATTTCTCCTTGACCGAATGTTCCTAAATCTCCACCATTTTCTTTTGTTCCATCTGTTCCATATTCACCTGCTAATTCCTTGAATGTTGCTTCTTTATCTTCTGCAGCATCTAATTTAGCAATGATTTCTTTTGCAGTTTCTTCATCAGCAACTAAAATGTGGCGAGCGCTAATTTTAGGTAATGTTTCATCATATAATTTTTGTAACATTTCATCCGTAATAGGATATGCTTCAGCTAAAGCTGCATCTTGTAATTGTGCTAATTTGAAGTAATTATAAATTTCTTCATCTGTTTTTAATCCAGCAGATTCCATGGCTTGATAATAGTTAGTTCCGTAAGCAACTTTGAATTGATCAATTAATTCTTTAACTTCTTTTTTATCAACTGGATATTTTTTCTCTAAAATTTGCTCATCAACTAATGAAATTCCATCTGATAATCCATATGCAGGAACTAATTCATCATATAGTTGTTCAACTGTATATTCATGGTCAGTGATTTTAGCGATGATTGAAGAATTTGTTTCTTTTGATTCTTCGTATGTTGTTGAGATTTCCTTATATTGTGTTTCTAAGAAATCATTTGTTAAAACAAATCCATCAGCTTCACGTTCAGTTGCTAGTGTAGCCACAATGAATTCATCTGTTAATTTATTTTGAATTAATGTTTCTGTTAATTCATCTTTTACTTCTTCAAGTGTTGGGATTTCCTTTGTTTCCTCACTGTTAGTTGACTCTGATTCTTCAGTTGATTCTGCTTCTTCATCTTTTTTGTATTTTTCATCATAAGCTGTTTGGATTTCTTCATCAGTTACTGTAACAGCAGCGCGTGCAGCAGCTTCACGATATAAGTTTAATTCTAAATATTGACGTAATGCCTCTTCATTTTTGAATCCTTGAGCTAATAAGAAATCTTCAAATTCAGGATACATTTGTTTATACATATCGATCGCGCTATCTACTTTAGCTGTATCGATTTCATATTTTGTTGATAAGACGTCATAGTCTACTAAATCTAATAATGCAGATAACCCAGCATCGGTAACCATTTCATCAAATACTTGTTGTTTAGTTATGTTGGCCACATCAGATGTAATAAAATTGTCGTTTCCATTTGGTAATTTCATACCGATTTCATCTTTATTTGAACAGGCACCAAGTAGTAGTGTTGTAGCAAGTGCAGCTGTTACTAGGAAGTACTTTTTCATCACTTTCACATCCTCTTTTTTGTTTGATTTAACGTTTTTAATCATATCATTTTTCAAATTTTGTAACAACATATTTTTGGTAGGTTTTTGTGGAATTTAAGTAAAAACATAAACCAAATCGTGAAAAACTCATAGGATATATTAGCTCAGGAAACTGTGTGGAAAAGCTGGAAAGGAGTTGAGATTATGTTCGGAAATAATTGTGCATTTATCTTAGTCTTATTTATCTTATTAGTCATTATCGGATGCTGCTGGGGATGCGGATCTAGTGCATGGTAGGAAATGAATTGATTGGATATAGAAGAAAAATCTTATGCTCTGAAAAGAGCCTAAATAATAGTTAGTTAAGGAGCGAATTATTATGTGTGGAAATAATTGTGCATTTATCTTAGTATTATTCATTTTATTAGTAATCATCAGCTGCTGCTGTGGTGGATTTAGTTTCTAAAAATAACTTGAGTGATACGAGGAATCTTAGGTAATTGAACTCATGAGTGAATGTTTCAAAATATATTGCTCAAAATATGCTCGATTAAAAAGGACCGTTAGGTCCTTTTTTGTGATTTAAGTCTAAATTTATAAGAATAGACATATATTTAAAAGGATGTGAAGAGATTAGAGTGGCGAAAAAGATCTTTTATTGTCTTTTATGTCAATATTTAATCAGGGTTATAAATCAAATAAAAATGTCAATAAAATGAGAATAAAAGATGAAAATATACATATTATTCCAGGGTTAACTCGCATATAATCTCTTTGACTTTAATAATTAAGGGGGAGGTCACGATGGGACATTCAAGCTTAACTCCAAAGAATTTTGAGAAGTTATTGTTGTTTATTGAGAATCATTCAGATAAGACGGATGGATTAATGCCTATTTTACATGAAGCACAAGATATTTTTGGTTATATTCCATTAGAAGTTCAAAAGTTTATTTCTGATAAAACAGGAGTTTCAGTTGCACGCATTCATGGTGTCGTTACATTTTATTCTCAGTTTTCTACAGAACCAAAAGGAGAACATGTTGTTGGAGTGTGCTTAGGAACAGCGTGCTATGTTAAAGGAGCACAAGCGATTTTACAGAAACTTAAAGAAGAGTTAGGAATTGAACCCGATCAAACTACATCAGATGGAAAATACTCATTAGTTGCAACCCGTTGTATTGGGGCGTGTGGATTAGCACCAGTCATTACAATTGATGACGATGTGTATGGGAAAGTCGATCCTACACAAGTATCATCAATTTTAAATAAGTACAATTAGTATATCTATGTGTGTAAGCGTTATTCGAACGATAGTGATTATCAACTTTCCTGATTGAGATTGAGGGGGACGTTGAAGATATCAACCATTATTCATTTTTTAATCAGAATGTTTTATATTACGATCTGCTGATCAATTAGAATATGCATTGAAAGTGCGTTTGCCTGTGATTTGATGAGCGATGTGTTAGCTTACGTTAACTAAGAAGTGGTATTGCATACACGATTAGCACATGTTAAATCGTTACGAACCACAGAAATATTAGATATTAATTATTTACTTTTGTTGAGCGGGAAACCACCAAGTCCAATCATGTTAGAGTTAGCGGGAAAAATAAGACGTTGCTAGAGGGTTAATACATGATACATCAAGTATTTGAGCCATTACATGGTCTTAAATCATGCAGAAAGAGATGATGAGTGTGAAGTTTAATGAAATCTTATATGACTCACGATTTCGAGTCCTAAGTAAGGGAGTTAATTTACATTCGGTAACGGTATCGGGCTTATATGTGGGGGATTTATTGAGCTTTGTCATGGCTAAAGCGAAACCAGGCCAAATATGGTTAACGATTCAAGCCCATCCTAATGTGATTGCTGTTGCTTCTTTAATTAATTTGAGTGCTGTCATTGTCGTTGAAGGGGTAGACATTCCACAGGAAACAATCGATGTGGCAAATGAAAGAGGAGTTATTTTAATTTCATCCATTCTAGATGCGGTTGACCTCGTCAAGTTAATCGAGGTATGAGCATTTATTATACTTACATATTTACTTTATCTTATCAACTTGTGCTGATGATTTTATGGTACCTAATGATATTGTTTTAATGTGAAGTTTGAAACAGCTAGATTTAATCGCGTTGACTCATCATAATAGCACAAGGAATTGACGAGTAGTTTCAAAGGTAGATGAAGAGGTTGGGGTCCTATTTATTCCTGGGATTGAAATTGAAACGATAGAAGGTGTTGATTTATTGAGCTATTTTAAGTCATTAGAGATAGCTGATTATTTTGGAATATTGATTGAATCCCATTTAAATTTAATGAAAAGTAATGAAGAGTTATTTGGATATCAGTGGTGAATCGATCATCAGAATGAGGTAATTGAGAGTTTCCATGGTTACTCATTTAATTAATGAATTTGACTTGTGAAGATGTCATTTTCTAGGTTCACCGATTAGGTGGTATGGTTGTTGGAGCACATCTCAATAAGTTAGCTTATAATAGTTTAATTAAGTTAGGATTTATTCCAGGAGCATTAAGGATTGATGAAATTTAATTAATTTCTTAATTTATGAATAGGGAGATAGGCAACTTTCACCAGAGCTTTCGGATTATCCTTGTCTAATGAACCCCTTTATTATTTGGAAGTTTCAAAGAATAACCGATTATTTTCCAATAATTTAAAGGGGGAGACCAAATGAGGGACTTATCGTTATATATTCTGGATTTAACGATGAACTCGATACGAGCCCAGGCTACATTGGTTGAAATGAATGTGATTGAGTTTAAACAAAAAAATCTCCTGATGATAAAGGTTAAAGATAATGGTCAGGGGATGTCAGAAGAAATGATCGGTCGGGTCAGAGATCCCTTTTTTACAACGCGGGCGACTCGTAAGGTTGGGTTGGGCATTCCTCTACTTACGGCAATGGCTAGTCGATGTGAGGGGGATGTTTTCATTGATTCGAAGTTAGGTGTGGGAACAACGGTAACGTTGAAAATAAGATTAGATCATATTGATCGACCACCCTTTGGCGATATTCATAACACATTAATTTCGCTAATCTATTTAGAACCCATCATTGATTTTAATTACACTCATCGAAGTGAGGAGTGTGAATATCAATTTAAGACACAGTCTATTAAGCAAGTAATTGGAGAAGTTCCAATTAATCATTCAGCTATTATAGAGTGGATGAAAAAAGAGTTAGAAGCGGGAGATTTTTCTTTTACATCTTATTAAAAATGATTAGGAGGGGGTTTACTTTGAAGACGTTAAAAGAGTTAGAACAGATTCGTGAACAAACTTTAAAAAATTTACAGTTAAGAAATCAAGAGGATTCAAAGTTAAGAGTTGTCGTCGGGATGGGAACATGCGGAATTTCGGCTGGTGCACGATCTGTCTTAAATACATTAATTCAAGAGGTGAATAACTGTCATTTAGAAGAGGTAATGATCACTCAAACGGGCTGTGTTGGCATGTGTGCGTATGAACCAATATTTGAGGTATATGATGAATCGGAGAAAACGACCTATGTTCATATGACGCCTGAAAAAACGAGACGTGTCGTATTAGAACATTTAGTGAATGGAAATGTCGTATCTGAATTTACTATTGATGCAAGCTTAAATTAATACTTTTAAACAAAAGGAGGGGGATTCATGTCATATTATCGTTCACACGTCTTGATTTGTGGGGGAACGGGCTGTACATCTTCTAAATCAAGAGAAATTAAAAAGGAATTGGAGTTACAGTTAGAGCGACTAGGGCTTGAGCAGGAAGTTCAAGTGGTGATGACTGGATGTTTTGGCTTATGTGAAGCGGGACCGATTATGATTGTCTATCCAGAAGGAACTTTTTACTCAAAAGTTCAAGTAAGTGATGCGAAGAGAATTGCAGAGGAACATCTTTTAAAAGGACGAATCATTAAAGACTTATTATTTAAAGAAGCCATTGAAGATGGGGAGATTAAATCAGTTAATGAAGTAGAGTTTTATGCTAAACAAACGCGATTAGCTTTACGAAATTGTGGAAAAATTAATCCTGAAAACATTGATGAATATATTGCGCATGATGGATATATGGCATTAGCTAAAGTCTTAACTGAAATGAAACCTGAAGAGGTCATTTCCGAAGTGAAAAAGTCCGGACTTCGTGGTCGCGGAGGCGGAGGTTTTACAACCGGATTAAAGTGGGAGTTTACGTATAAGTCAAAGAGTGATAAAAAATATGTCGCTTGTAATGCGGATGAGGGAGATCCAGGTGCGTTTATGGATCGTTCGATTCTTGAAGGAGATCCTCATGCTGTTTTAGAAGCTATGACAATTGCTGGTTATGCTATTGGGGCAGATACAGGATATATTTATGTTCGTGCAGAATACCCGATTGCTGTTAAGCGTTTGAGTATTGCCATTAAGCAAGCTCATGACTATGGATTGTTAGGAGAAAATATCTTTAATACAGGATTTAATTTTGATATTGAATTACGTTTAGGAGCAGGAGCTTTTGTCTGTGGAGAAGAAACAGCTTTAATTGAGTCGATTGAAGGGAAACGAGGGATGCCACGTCCACGTCCACCATTTCCAGCTGTTAAAGGGGTATGGGAAAAACCGACTTTATTAAATAATGTTGAAACGTATGCTAATATCCCACAAATTATCTTAAAAGGTGGAGATTGGTTTTCTAGTATTGGGACTGAGCGTTCAAAAGGAACGAAAGTATTTGCCTTAGGTGGGAAAATTAATAATACTGGATTAGTTGAGATTCCGATGGGAACGACTCTAAAAGAAGTGATTTATGGTATTGGTGGAGGAATTCCAAATGGTAAGAAATTTAAAGCTGCTCAAACTGGAGGACCTTCAGGTGGTTGTTTAACAGAAGAATATTTAGATACAGAAATTGATTTCGATAATCTAGTGGCACTTGGTTCAATGATGGGATCAGGTGGAATGATTATTATGGATGAAGATAACTGCATGGTTGATATTGCACGCTTTTATTTAGATTTTACATGTGATGAATCATGTGGGAAATGTACACCTTGTCGTGAAGGAACAAAGCGTATGATGGGAATTTTGAATAAGATTACAGAAGGAAAAGGTGAACTTTCGGACTTAGATGAATTAGAACAATTGGCAGATTACATTAAAGCTAATTCATTATGTGGTTTAGGTCAGACAGCACCCAATCCAGTTTTATCAACAATGCATCATTTTAAAGATGAATACTTGGCCCATGTTATTGATAAACGTTGTCCAGCTGGTGTTTGTTCAAAGTTATTAGAGTACTATATCACTGAAAAATGTATTGGGTGTGGAATGTGTGCTAAATCTTGTCCGGCTGCATGTATTAAGCCAATTGGAGAAGTCGTAAATGCCAAAACCGGCCGACGTCGTCATGTGATTAATAAAGTCGATTGTATTAAGTGTGGGGCATGTATGGCAACTTGTCCGACTAAAATTAGTGCGATTATTAAGCGATAGGAGGAGGAAAGATGGGAGTAGTTCATATTACTTTAAATGGGATGCCATATGTTGTTCCAGATACATATACGATTTTAGAAGCAGCACGGGAAGTGGGAATTAAAATTCCAACACTTTGCTTTTTAAAAGATTTAAATGAGACGGGAGCATGTCGTGTTTGTGTTGTGGAAGTCAAAGGTGCTCGGTCATTAGTTACAGCATGTAATATGAAAGTTAGTGAGGGAATGGAAATCTTAACTCATTCTAAGCGAATTTTAAATGCGAGAAAGACAACGGTTGAATTATTACTTGCGAACCATAATATTGAATGTACAACGTGTAATCGTAATCATAATTGTGAATTGAAACAACTTTCAAATGATTTAAACTGTAAGAGTGATCGATTTGAAGGAGAGCGTCGTGAGACAATTTATCGTGATGATTCTTACTCAATTGTACGTGATACATCAAAGTGTATTTTATGTGGACGTTGTATCGCTGCTTGTCGTGAAAAAGCAGGAGTTGAAGTGTTAGCATTTAATCAACGCGGATTTAAGACATATATTGGGCCAGCATTTGAAATGGGTATGGATCAGGCTGGATGTATCCATTGTGGACAATGTGTGAATGCTTGTCCAACAGCTGCTTTATCGGAACATTCAAATATTGAAGAAGTCATTCAAGCGATTAATGACCCAAATAAAATTGTCGTCTTTCAGGTGGCGCCTGCTGTACGTGCAGCACTTGGTGAAGAATTTGGATTACCATTTGGGACACCAGTAAATGGTAAAATCGCAGCTTCACTTCGACGTATTGGTGGGCCAACGTGTAAAGTGTTTGATACGAACTTTGGTGCAGATTTAACTATTATGGAAGAAGCTTATGAGTTGATTGAACGTATTAATAAGGATGGAGTACTTCCGATGATCACCTCTTGCTCACCAGGTTGGATTCGATTAGTGGAGCAATATCGACCAGAAATAATTCCGAATTTATCGTCATGTAAATCTCCTCAGCAAATGTTTGGTGCAATTTTAAAATCTTACTGGGCAGAGAAAAATAGTGTTAATCCAACTACTATTTACTGTGTGTCAGTTATGCCTTGTATTGCCAAAAAATCAGAGTTAAAACGAGAAGAGATGAACGTGAATGGCATTCAAGATGTAGATGCTTCAATTACAACACGTGAATTGGCAAGAATGATTCGGATGTATGGGTTAGATTTTGTTAATTTACCAGATGAAGACTTTGATCATCCATTGGGTGAATATAGTGGAGCAGGAACTATTTTTGGTGCAACAGGCGGTGTAATGGAAGCTGCCTTGAGAACCGCTGCAGATGTTTTAAGTGGCCAATCGCTGGATGCAATTGAATATGAAGCTGTTCGAGGTGTAGCTGGTTTAAAAGAAGCAACGATTCAAATAGGTGAGTTAAGTTTGAACGTTGCGGTCGTTCATGGAGGAAAACAAGCGCTTGATATTGTGGATGAAATTTTAAGTGGTGAAAAAAAATATCATTTTGTCGAAGTGATGGGATGTAGTGGTGGTTGTGTTGCAGGTGGTGGACAACCTCATGTTCCCGCTTATTTATATAATTCAGGTTTAGATATTCGTGTTGAACGTGCTAAAGCTCTTTATGAAGATGATGAAGCAAGACAAATTCGTAAATCTCATGAAAATCCTGTCATTAAAGCTATGTATGAAGAGTATCTTGGTACGCCAAATAGTCATAAAGCTCATCAATTATTACATACAACCTATCATAAAAAAGACGTGTATAGCTCACAATAATACTTGAATCTTCTTCATTAAAAAATTAGGCTCATCACCAAAATAGTTTCTTGATTTTTTTAAAATATTTTCTCATTTAAAATGATGTTTAAATTATACGGGGACTAGTTAATTTTAAGAATTGAGTGAATAGTTTCAATAGAAAGAAATTGTCAAACCCCATTTCTTTTGAAGATTCAAAAATTAAGAATAAAGATAAAATGGTTATAATGTTTAAAAATAAAAGCAAATGTCTTTGAGACTTTAAAAAGATTAGGTATACTGATAAAGTAGCAATCAAAAATGACCTAATTTAATAAGTTTAAATTAAAAGATTATAAAGTTAGGCTAATTGATATTAAGATTATCTATACCTTTTAATAGAAGGGATAGGGGTAAAATTACAATTTGATTATAATGTTAAAAATTGCTAAAAATAGTTATAAAAGCATTTTACTATTATTGTTCCAATGAATGAGGTATAGTATAATGAAGATATTTCTATTTATACGATTTAATTAGGGAGGTTAATGTTATGTCTAAAGTGTTCCAGTCAATGGACGGATGTCAGGCAGCAGCGTATGTTTCTTACGCATTTACAGAAGTAGCAGGGATTTATCCAATTACGCCTTCGACTCCGATGGCAGAATATACAGACTTATGGGCTTCACAAGGTAAGAAAAATTTATTTGGAGCACCAGTAAAATTAGTTGAGATGCAATCTGAAGCAGGAGCTGCTGGGACAGTTCACGGTTCTTTACAAGCGGGTGCATTAACAACAACTTATACTGCATCACAAGGGTTATTATTAAAAGTACCTAACATGTATAAAATTGCTGGAGAATTATTACCAGGTGTTATTCACGTATCTGCACGTGCGCTTGCGGCACAATCATTATCAATCTTTGGTGATCACCAAGATATTTATGCAGCACGTCAAACTGGATTTGCTATGTTAGCAACGAGCTCAGTACAAGAAGTTATGGACTTAGGTGGGGTAGCTCACTTAGCTGCAATTAAATCAAGTGTTCCATTCTTACACTTCTTCGATGGATTCCGTACATCACATGAAATTCAAAAAGTAGAAGTAATGGATTATGAAGATTTAGGAAAATTATTAGATTACGATAAAGTACGTGAGTTCCGTGCACGTGCAATTAATCCAAATCACCCAGTAACAAAAGGGTCAGCACAAAATGATGATGTTTACTTCCAAACACGCGAAGTTCAAAATAAATACTTTGATGCAGTACCTGCAATTGTAGCAGACTACATGGAAAAAATTGCTGAAATCACAGGGCGTGAATACAAACCATTCATGTACTATGGTGCAGAAGATGCAACTGAAATCATCGTTGCAATGGGATCAATCACAGAAACAATTAAAGAAACCGTTGATTATTTAATTAAAAATGAAGGACGTAAAGTAGGGGTTATCACTGTTCACTTATATCGTCCATTCAGCTCAGAATACTTCTTCAACGTATTACCATCAACAGTAGAACGTATCGCTGTATTAGACCGTACAAAAGAACCAGGAGCAACTAGTGAGCCATTATGCTTAGATATTCGCTCTATCTTCCACGGTCGTGAAAATGCACCGAAAATCATAGGTGGACGCTTCGGATTATCATCAAAAGATACAACACCATCTCATATTGTTGCTGTTTATGATAACTTAGCTGGGGAAATGAAAGATGACTTTACAGTAGGTATCGTCGATGACGTAACATTCAAATCATTACCTGTAAATAATGAGGTAATGGTTTTAGGAGATGATGTAACAGAAGCATTATTCTTCGGATTAGGATCTGATGGAACAATCGGAGCTAATAAAAACACAATCAAAATCATCGGTGAAAATACTGATTTATATGCACAAGCTTACTTTGCATACGATTCTAAAAAATCAGGTGGTTTAACACGTTCTAACTTACGTTTCGGTAAGGATGTTATCCGTGCACCATACTTAGTATCAACACCAAGCTTCGTATCATGTTCAATGGATACATATATTGGTAAATACGATATGATTAGCGGTTTACGTCAAGGAGGAACATTCTTATTAAATACTGTTCACTCAGCAGAGGAAATTGTTAACCATATGCCAAATAGCTTCAAAAAGCAATTAGCAGAGAAAAATGCTAAGTTCTATATCATTGATGCCGTAACTTTAGCTAAAGAAATTGGATTAGGACGTCGTACTAATACAATTATGCAATCTGCATTCTTCAAATTAAATGAGCAAATCATGCCATATGAACGTGCTCAAGAATTAATGAAAAAATACGTGGAGAAATTATATTCACGTAAAGGAGAAGCAATTATCGCAATGAACTTTGCTGCTATTGATAAAGGAGCTGAAGGTTTAATTGAGGTAACTGTTGATCCAGCATGGGCCAACTTAACACCAGAAGAAGCACATGTTAAAGAAGGCCGCCCTCACTTTGTTGAAACAATCGCTGATGTAATCAACCATAGTAAAGGTGACACATTACCAGTATCAGCATTCGTAGACTATGCAGATGGAACAATGCCAAATGGTACGGCTGCGTATGAAAAACGTGGAATTGCTAACTTTGTACCAAAATGGATTGAAGAAAACTGTATCCAATGTAACCAATGTGCTTACGTATGTCCTCATGCAGTTATCCGTCCATTCTTAGTAACAGAAGCTGAGAAGGAGCAAGCTCCAGAAGGAACACGTACATTAAAAGCAATTGGTAAAGGATTAGATGGATTAGAATATTGTATCCAAGTATCAACATTAGACTGTACAGGATGTGAAGTATGTGCGCATATCTGTCCAGGTAAAAAAGGAAACAAAGCATTAGTTATGGTTCCAATTAGTGAAGAATTAGAAGCAGGACAAGTCGATCGTGCTGAATACTTCTTCAACAACGTCACATACAAAGATGATTTAATGCCAAAAACAACAGTTAAAGGTTCACAATTTGCTCAACCATTATTCGAATTCTCAGGAGCATGTGCTGGATGTGGGGAAACTCCATACATCACATTATTAACTCGTTTATTTGGAGATCGTATGACAATTGCCAATGCAACTGGATGTTCATCAATCTATGGGGCATCATTCCCAGCTACACCTTATACAAAAAATGCTGAAGGAAATGGACCAGCATGGGCAAACTCATTATTCGAAGATAATGCTGAGTTTGGATTCGGTATGCATATTGCAGCTGAAACATTACGTAACCGTATTGGATTATTAATGGAAGAAAATATGGATAAAGTTGAGGCTGAATTATCTGAATTATTCACTAAATGGTTACAAAACCGTCATAGTGGAGAAGTAACAAAAGCATTAGCACCTCAATTAGAAGTTGCCATTGCAAATTCTTCAAATGAAGCAGTTAAAGAAATTTTGGACTTAAAAGATTACATCGTTAAACAGTCTAACTGGATTATCGGTGGAGACGGATGGGCTTATGACATCGGATATGGTGGATTAGACCACGTTATCGCTAATAATGAAGATGTTAATATCTTAGTATTAGATACTGAGGTTTACTCAAATACAGGTGGACAATCATCTAAATCTTCACGTGCTGCATCAATCGCTAAGTTTACAGCAGCAGGTAAGAGTGGTAAGAAGAAAGACTTAGCAGCAATCGCAATGTCTTATGGACACGTCTATGTTGCTCAAGTTTCTCATGGTGCAAATCAAGCTCAAGTTATTAAAGCAATGATGGAAGCTGAAAAACACCAAGGTCCATCTATCGTTATCGCATACTCACCATGTATCGCTCACGGTATTAAAGGTGGATTAGCAAACTCAATGAGCCAAGCTAAATTAGCGACTGAATGTGGATACTGGCCAACATACCGCTTCGATCCTAAATTATTAGAAGAAGGTAAAAACCCATTACAAATGGATTCTAAAGCACCAAACTGGGATAAATACCGAGACTTCTTAATGAGTGAAGCTCGTTATGCTCAAGTTACAAAAATTAACCCAGAGCATGCTGAAGAATTATTAGAAGCAAATCGTCGTGACTCACAACGTCGTTTCCGTCAATTACAACGTATGGCTGCATTAGATTTCTCTGATGAAGTAGAAGTTGTAGAAGAAAAAGAATCAGCAGAATAATTTTTAAAAAAGCTTATCGGATAAATCCGATAAGCTTTTTTTATTGATATGTGATGTGAAATGGCTTGAAAAAACAACTAATAACAACTCGACACAACATAACAAAAAGTGTCGAATCGTTTTAGAAATAATAGAAACTGGGATTAAATAACGCTTACACTCGGGGTGTTGTGTAACGGGTTACGATAAATCATAATTTTTGTGAACTATATGACAAAAGATGATAAAAATACCAAATATCGCGTGATAGTATTAGAGTGTTCAAAAAAGTGTTGAATAAAATAAATCAATATACAGCTTAAAAGATAGAAGTGGGGGATTTTAGGATGAAAACTTTAGCTATGATTTTAGCAGGTGGACGTGGATCACGTCTAGACATTTTATCACTTGGAAGAGCCAAGCCGAGTGTGCCTTTCGCAGGGAAATTTAGAATTATCGATTTCGTATTGAGTAATTGCTCAAATTCAGGAATATACGATATTGGAATTTTAACCCAATATTTACCATTATCATTAAATGAACACATCGGATTAGGTCAAGCATGGGATTTTGATCGTAAAAATACGGGAGTAACGTTATTACAACCATGTGAAGGTCATTCATCAGATCAATGGTATACAGGAACAGCAGATGCGATTTTACAAAATATTAGTTATATTAAACGTAAGAATCCGGACAACGTTTTAATTTTATCAGGGGATCATATTTATAAAATGGATTATCGTCCATTAATCCAACAACATATTGAGAAAGGTGCAGATGTAACAGTTTGTGCTCAAGAAGTTGAGTGGAGTGAAGCGTCTCGCTTTGGAATTTTAACAGATGATGAAAATGGACGTATTGTAGAGTTCGCTGAGAAACCAGCAGAGCCTAAGAGTAATCTAGCATCGATGGGGATTTATGTGTTTAAAACGGATGTATTAATTAATACGTTACAACATCTTAAAAAGGTTGGTTTAGATTTTGGAAGTGACGTTATTCCTCATTTAATTGAGAATGGACATGTTTATTCTTACCGCTTCCGTGATTACTGGAAAGATGTTGGAACATACGAGTCGTATTTAGAGGCTAATTTAGAATTAACAACAACAGTCGATAAAATTCAATTAGATATGTATGATAAAGATTGGGTTATTCATACAAAGAGTGAAGAAAAACCAACTGCTAAATTTGGTTCAAAGGCTCAAGTTTGTCAAAGCTTGATTTCAAATGGTTCAATTATTGCCGGATCTGTGACTAAATGCGTAGTAAGTCCAGGTGTTCATATTCATCCAAATGCTATTGTTCGTAATAGTATTATTATGAATGATACCATCATTGAAGAGGGATGTGTCATTGATGGAGCTATTATTGATAAAAACTGTGTTATTGGTAAAGGAAGTATCATTGGGCGTGGATCTAATGTTTGTCCAAATCAAGAAAAACCAAAAGTATTATCAAGTGGCTTAAATGTTATTGGTAAAGGGGTACATATTCCTGAGGGAACAATTATTGAACGTAATGTTCGTATTTTTCCGCATGTTGCTGAGACAGACTTTAGTGACAAAATTATAGCTTGTGGTAGCACGGTTTATCCTGCAAAGGAGGCTTAAACCGTGAAGATTGCATTTGTTTCATCTGAAGTTTATCCATTTATTAAAACAGGAGGGCTAGCTGATGTAGCTTATGCCCTTCCAAAAGCACTAGTTAAACAAGGCCATGATGTTCGTGTTATTTTACCAGGTTATAAACAAATCCCTGAGGGAATGTTAAAAGGTGCATATTGGGTAACCAATGTTGAGGTTATGGGCAAACTATTTTGGATTAATTGTGTTGAGTTAGAGGGGGTTAAATATTACTTAATATTTGAACCACTTTTTTCAAACCGACATTCTATTTATGAGTGTGAAGATCGCGATTATCAATTTGCTATGTTCTGTGAAGTTACCCTGCGCTTATTAAAGAATATTAATTTTCAGCCAAATATTATTCATACGAATGATTGGCAGACGGGGTTAATTCCATTTTTTATGGATCAGCGTTATTATGCCGATCCGTTTTATTACAATACTAAAACAGTTTATACGATTCATAACTTACGTTTCCAAGGACAATTCACTTCACATGCCGTTCGCCATTTAGGCTATCGATTTGATGATATAAATATTAACTATATGCAGTTAGGGATTCAATATGCAAATAAGGTGACAACGGTTAGTGAGACATATGCTAAAGAAATTTTAACGGATTTCTATGGGGAAAATTTAAATCATATTTTAAGTATGCGTCAATCTGATTTGAGTGGAATTGTTAATGGAATTGATACTGATATCTTTAATCCAGCGGTTGACACAGCACTTGTTTCACCTTACACCGAAGAGACATTAGAATTGAAACTTAAAAATAAAGAAGAATTACAGAGACGTTTTAATTTAGAAATCAATGCTGATATTCCGTTGATTGGAATTGTCACACGATTAGATTCACAAAAAGGATTAGACTTAATTACTTGTGTTTTAGAAGAGTTATTAATTTACGATAATATTCAATTTTTCTTGCTCGGATCTGGAGAGGCAAAGTATGAACAGTATTTCCAATGGATTCGAGATAAGTATCCGAAACAGGTGGGGATTTATTTAGGATATAATGGAAAACTTGCAAACTTAGTTTATGGTGCAAGTGATATGTTCTTAATGCCATCATTATATGAGCCATGTGGTTTATCACAGTTAATATCACTGCGATACGGAACAGTTCCGATTGTTCGTGAAACAGGTGGATTAAATGATACGGTTCATTCCTATAATGAAGCTACTGGTGAAGGAAATGGATTTAGCTTTACCAATTATAATGCGCATGATATGTTATATACCATTCGTCGAGCATTAGATTATTATCATCATAACAAAGAAGTTTGGCATCAATTAATGGTGACAGGAATGACTGGAGATTACTCTTGGGAGCATTCGGCTCATCGTTATGTTGAACTCTACCAATCTATGTTTTAATACGACATTAAAAGCATAAAAGCAATCTATCTTGCTTTTATGCTTTTTTGTTACTTTTTTGATAACTTTAGGCATTTAGCAAAAACTAAAAAGTGGATGTGAAATATCTGTTTTTGCTTCTATATAAATAGCGAAATATATTTCATATTCTAACAATCAGGCTTAGTACGCAAGTCTTTTTGATAGAAAGGCGAACTAGGGTAGCGATGGGTCACCTAGCGATTTCTGAAGAAATCCATTCCTTTACTGCTAGGACTGGGTCATCTGCCATTTTCGCAGAAAATGTATCCTCCATTGGCAGGGCTGGGTCACCTGCCATTTTCGCAGAAAATGTATCCTCCATTGGCAGGGCTGGGTCACCTGCCATTTTCGCAGAAAATGTATCCTCCATTGGCAGGGCTTTATTTTTTACGTTATGAAAAACTTATTGGGGTTTATATATAGTTGGTCAGAATTAATGAAATTTTAAGGGGTGAAGTCTGATACTCTAAATGTAAAATATTAATCATTTTCAATATAGATTATGGTAAAATAGCATATATACTTAAATGTCGAATGATTATGTAAAAAGGTGATAATATGTCAGTGGATAAAAATAAAATTGAAACGGCCGTAAGAATGATTTTAGAAGCCGTTGGAGAAAATCCAGATCGAGAAGGAATAGTTGATACACCAGCACGTGTAGCACGTATGTATGAGGAAGTTTTCGGTGGATTACATGAAGATCCTTCAAAACATTTACAAGTTTATTTCAGTGAAGAATATGATCAATATGTCTTAGTACAAGATATTGTCTTCCACTCAATGTGTGAACATCATTTATTACCGTTCTTTGGGAAAGTTCATGTGGCGTATTATCCTGAGAATAATGAGGTAGTGGGATTAAGTAAGATTGCTCGTGTAACAGATGTTGTTTCACGTCGACCACAACTTCAGGAGCGTATGGGAAAACAAATTGGGGATACGATTGCTAATGCGATTAAATCAAAAGGTGTGATGGTTGTTATTGAAGCCGAGCATATGTGCATGGTAATGCGTGGCATTAAAAAACCGGGAGCTATGACCAAAACAATCTATAGCACTGGAATTTTTAAAGAAGATTTAGCAATGAGACAGGAAGTATTAAATTTAATTAAAGGATAGGAGTCATCGATATGCGTTATTTAAGTAGTGGAGAATCACATGGACCACAGCTAACAGCAATTATTGAAGGAGTCCCTGCAGGACTTACTTTAACAGCAGAGATGATTAATCAAGATTTAAGGATCCGTCAACAAGGATATGGACGTGGCGACCGTATGAAAATTGAAAGTGACCAAGTGCAGATTACAAGTGGTGTCCGTCATGGGGTTACGCTTGGATCCCCAATTACACTTGTCATTAAAAATAAGGATAATAAAAATTGGGGTCATGTCATGGCGATTGAGCCGATTGATGAGCATGATTATGAAATTAAAAAAGTGCCACGACCAGGCCATGCTGATTTAGTTGGGGCAATGAAATACGGGCATCGAGATTTAAGAAATGTTTTAGAACGTTCATCTGCACGCGAAACAGCGATTCGTGTTGCAGTTGGAGCCGTTGCTAAACAGATTTTAAAAGCGTTAGATATTGAGGTTATTTCTCATGTTTTACAAATTGGGAAAGTATCAGTAACGAATTATCCAACAACAATTTCAACTATTCAAGCTGCGATTGCTAATTCGCCTGTTCGTTGTGTTGATTCAGACCTTTCGATTCAAATGTGTCAACATATTGATGAAGCGAAACAGCAAGGTGATTCAGTCGGAGGGATTGTTCAAGTATTAGCTGAAAATGTACCGGCAGGTCTTGGTAGTTATGTTCAATTTGATCGAAAATTAGACGCTAAAATTGCCGCAGCCTTTATGGGGGTACAATCAGTTAAGGGGGTTTATTTTGGTGATGCGATGATGGCGAGTTCTCATTTTGGAAGTGAAGTCCATGATCAAATCTCATATGATCAAGGATTTACGCGAATGAGTAATCATTATGGTGGATTTGAAGGGGGTATGACGAATGGAATGCCAGTTGTGGTGCAGGCGATGATCAAACCAATTCCAACGTTATATCAGCCATTAAACTCGATTCATATTGATACGAAAGAAGTGGAGGAAAGTATGATTGAGCGCTCAGATAGTTGCGTGGTTCCCGCTGCGGGTGTCGTTTTAGAATCAGTTTTAGCCTTTGAACTAGCAAAGGAGATATTAGAAGAATTCCAATCTAACCAAATGTCACCTTTAATTAAAGCTGTAAAATGTCACCGTGAAGCAATGAGGGATTTTTAATGAAACAATTACAAGTTAAAACGCATCAAGGGGAGTATCCTATTTATATTGGTGATGGTTGTTTAAATGAGTTAACGCCATTCATCCAAAAAGCGACACAAGTAGTTGTCATTACAGATGAAACTGTCTATGAGTTACATTATCAAACGTTAGCGCATGTTTTATCAAAAGAGGCCTTAGTATATGTCATCAAACCAGGAGAAGCATCAAAAAGTTTCGAGGTGTATCATGCGATTCAAACGTTTCTGATTCAAAATCAAGTTGATCGTAAGGCGTTAATATTAGCCTTTGGTGGTGGAGTCGTCGGTGATCTAGCTGGATTTGTTGCCGCAACGTATATGCGTGGAATTGATTTTATTCAAGTTCCGACCACCTTACTGGCGCATGATAGTGCGGTCGGTGGAAAGGTCGCGATTAATCATGAGCTTGGAAAGAATTTAATTGGTGCCTTTTATCCACCGAAAGCTGTCATCTACGAATTGCCATTGTTAGCAACGTTATCGGATAAAGAGTGGAGAAGTGGGTTAGCAGAGATGGTGAAGCATGGTTTCATTTCAGATGAGGTACTATTGAAGACGTTAATGTCGTTTCATACATTAGACCCACTGCAGGAAGAAATCTTTGCTGCTTTACTAATGCAAAGTCTGAT
The DNA here is from genome assembly GCF_025594995.1 of Turicibacter sp. GALT-G1. Taxonomy (NCBI): domain Bacteria; kingdom Bacillati; phylum Bacillota; class Erysipelotrichia; order Erysipelotrichales; family Turicibacteraceae; genus Turicibacter; species Turicibacter sp. GALT-G1. The sequence continues at coordinate 3,939 of NZ_JAMQUS010000015.1, read as the reverse complement.
GGTTAAAAAGAATGTGGTTGAAATGGATGAGTTTGAAAAAGGAAGTCGTGCTTTTTTAAACTTTGGCCATACGTTTGGCCATGCGATTGAACTCGATGAGAAAAGCTTATCACACGGTGAAGCTGTCGCTATTGGGATTATATTTGCGCTATATTTAAGTAAGAAAACATTTAAGATTGATTTAGCGATAGATGATTACATATCTTATTTAAAACAGCTTAACTTTCCCCTATTCTTAAAAGCAGATCGTGCAACACAATATATGAACTACATGTTACATGATAAAAAGAATGAACAACATCAGATCCGTTTTGTTTTATTAAAAGAGGTAGGCAATCCTGTTTTAGTAACATTTAGCGAAGAAGAATTAAAGCCAATGTTACAACAATTTTTAAATGAAATGACAAAAGAGGTGAGAGTATGTCATTAAAGGGAAGCATTAAAGTAGCAGGAGATAAATCAATTACTCATCGTGCCATTATTTTTAGTAGTTTATCCAAAGGGACGACAAGAATTCACGAGCCATTACTAGGAGCAGACTGTATTAGTACGCTAGAAATTTTTAAACAATTTGGTGTGAAGTCTGAATTAAGCAAGGATTGTTTAATAATCACGAGCCCGGGGTTAGAGAGTTTTTGTTATGATCAGTCAATTTTAGATGCCGGAAATTCTGGAACAACCGCACGCTTATTGATGGGCGTACTATCCAACTTACCTGCTACATTAACGTTAATTGGTGATGAATCATTATCGAAGCGCCCAATGAAACGAGTGACTCTCCCTCTTTCACAAATGGGGGCTAATATTACGCTAGAAAATGATGCTACATTACCTGCTACAATTACTGGTCATCAGTTGACGGGAATTTCTTATGAGCTTCCCGTTGCAAGTGCCCAAGTGAAGTCTGCCATTATGTTAGCTGGGATGTTAGCTCAAGGTGTGACGACGATTCATGAACCAATTCCGACGCGTGATCATACGGAAAAAATGTTTGAGGATTTCCAAATTGCCTATAATAAAGTGAATCGAATGATTACGGTTCAAGGACCACAGATGCCGATCACACCAGGGGAAGTCTTTGTACCGGGTGATATTTCCTCTGCAGCGTTCTTTATCGTAGCGGCATTAATGGTTCCAGGTAGTGATGTAATGATTGAAAATGTCGGAATTAATGAGACACGTTCAGGAATTATTGATGTGATTCGAGCGATGAATGGAAAGATTACATTAGTCAATGAACGTTATTTTGGTGGTGAACCAGTCGCTGATCTTCATATTCAATACACGAAAGACTTAGTTGCCACGACGATTGAAGGCGATATGATTCCACGCTTAATTGATGAAATCCCTATTTTAGCGTTACTTGCCACACGTGCAAAAGGGATAACAGTCATTAAAGATGCTGAGGAGTTGAAGGTTAAAGAAACGAACCGTATTGATGTGACCGTCAACCAGCTAAAAGCAATTGGCGCCGAAATAAAAAGTACTGATGATGGAATGATAATCACAGGACAGCCGGAAGGTTCGTTTAATCAGGCGTCAGTCTCAAGTCATAAAGATCATCGAATTGCGATGATGCTCTGTGTGGCTTCGTTATTAATCGATGAACCACTCATTATTGAAGATGTTGAGTCAATGGAGATTTCATATCCAGACTTCTTAAAACATCTAAATGTGTTATTAGGAAATTAGAGGTGTTATAAATGTCAATTGAATATTTTATTGAGTTATATGAGAAAGGGCAACTGACAGAAGAGGCGATTGAGCAGATGCAACATTTTGCGTTTGATGCTAATGATGATGAAATCTTCATTATTGCTCAAATTTTCGCGGCGATTGCTCATGTCTCAAAAGCGATTGAGTTAGTTGAACCATTGTTAGTAAAATATCCAAATGAAGTCAACTTAAAAACATTCTTAGCGGATTTATATTTAGATTTAGCTGAGGATGAAAAAGCACTTGACTTATTAGCGGGTAGCGATGAAGAAACGAATGCGAGTGTTCTTTTACTCGAAGCAGATATGTACATCGCTCAAGGATTATTTGAAGTCGCTGAAGATAAGTTAAAGAAAGCTATATCACTCGAACCTCATAACGATTTAATTAAACTAGCTTATGCTGAGTTTTATCATCACATTGGAGAATTTGAAAAAGCATTAGATTTATACTTAGATTTAATTGAATGTGGATTAAACGCTGACATTAATGTGTATGACCGTTTAGCAACGTGCTACAGCCATATTGGAGAATTTGAGAAAGCATTAGAACAATTCGATTTATCAGAAAAATATTTTGGTAAGTTGAATACGGATCAACTTTTTAATAAAGGATTCCTTGCTTATCAAGTCGACGATTACTCATTAGCTAAGCGCGTGTTTCATGATTTAAAAGAATTAGATTCAAGCTATGATACAATTTATCCATTGTTAGCAAAAATCTATCTAAAAGAAGAAGATTATGAAAAAGCACTTGAAATGATTCAAGAAGGGATAACACATAATGAATTCAATGCCGAGTTACACTACTTAAAAGGATTGGCTTTAGAGAAATTAAAAGATTTAGAAGGGGCGCGCGATGCTTATTATGAGGCCTTAAACTTAGATCCAGAAGATTTAGAAGCAGCACTTCGTAGTAACCGTATTTGCTTAGTGTTAGAAGACTTTGAAGAAGTCGTTCAAAATATTCAACATTATGAAGAAAACGGATTATTTGATGACCGATTTGATTGGGATTTAGCGATTGCTTTCTTAGAATTAGAGGAGTATGATGAAGCGGCTTCATACTTTGAGAAAGCATTCGTCAACTATGGAGAAAATGTTGATTTCTTATTTGATTATGCGCAATTCTTAATGGAAGAAGGACGTCGTGAAGAGGCAGCGAAACAACTTGAGAAAATTTTAAATATTGATCCAAGTTTAACACCGGCTCGAGAGTTACTAGAGAATTTAATGTAAGAATTGTATAAAACTCAAAAAATGGTTTTTACAATCTGATGACAAAACCTTAAATGGTGTATAATACATCTTAAAGAAATTCTAGTAGAGGTGATTGAACAATGTTCTTATATTATGGTGGATATTACGGTGGATATGGGATGCGTTTCGATTCATCGTATTTAATTTATTTATTGATAGCATTAATCGTCCCGATGTTAGCCCAAGGTTATTTATCATCGACGTTTAACCAATACTTACGTGTTCGCGCTTCATCAGGTTTAACTGGAGCGGACGTGGCACGTCGTATCCTAGATCGAAATGGATTACAACATGTTCATTTGACAGAGGTTGGTGGTCGTTTGAGTGACCATTATGATCCAAGTCGTAAAACAGTTCGTTTATCACGTGATATTTATCATGGAACATCGATTGCTGCTTTAGCAGTTGCTGCTCATGAATGTGGACATGCGATTCAACATGCGAATGCCTATGCACCACTTCAATTCCGTTCAGCAATGTTTCCAGTCGTAAATTTTGCCAATAAGTTTGGTTACTTAGCCATTCTTTTAGGATTTATTTTTGGTGGTTCATCATTTTTATTACTTGGGATTATTTTAGTTGGCGTAACCGTGTTATTCCAAATTGTGACTTTACCTGTTGAGTTTAATGCATCAACTCGTGCAGTTGCTCAGTTATCAGAAATGAATATTTTATATGGTAACGAAGAAAAAGCAGGGGCACGTAAAGTGTTAACGGCGGCAGCATTAACGTATGTAGCGGGAGCTGTGGTGGCCATTGCCGAATTATTACGTTTAATCATGATTTTTAATTCACGCAATAACGATTAATTAAAAAGTCATCAAACTTAACGTTTGATGACTTTTTTTATGTTGTAGTAAAATAAAAGTAACTATTCAGCCACCAAGTAAACGAATTCCGTTTCTTGGTGTTTTTGTTAATGATATGTAGCTCTCGTGAATAACTTACCTATTTGTAAGATTTA
>NZ_JAMQUS010000014.1:0-2595 GCF_025594995.1 Turicibacter sp. GALT-G1 | reverse complement strand
TTTTGAGACAGCCCCTTTTTATATTTTTGAATAAAATCGATAAAAATCACAATAATGAAGGTAATATAATATGTCATTTATATCTAGAATATAGGGAAGAATAGTTATAGATATAAACATCCAAAGTGGTGGCAGTCATGGGGGAATGGAAGTGATAAAAATTTTAGTTGTTGATTTAATTATATTCATCGTTTTTTGTATCGCATCAATCGTTGGTTATCAACGTTCTTATCGAATTAGTCTTGTCAATTTAGTGATTCACCTCTTTTCAATTTTTTTATCAGCTTTAGTAGCGGGGGCACTTGTCAATAAAGTGGTATCTTATCTTCCTAAGAAGCTTAAAGTATCTTTATTTGTACCAGATAGTTTTTATTATTTAATTGAGCCTTATGAAGAAAATATCATTCCTTTTATTGTTTTTTTTATTTTGTTTGTCGTTGCATTTGTGATTATTAAGAGTGTAGTTTATGTTTTTTCAGTTAATTATGAATGGCATCAATATTTTTTTCCATCCGCAAAATTTAATCGGATTGGTGATGGTTTGTTAAGTGTTTTATTAAGTATTTTAAATGCATATACGTACGTTATCGTGATCGTTATTATTTTAGCCTTTCCACTATTTGATTTCGTTAAACCTTATTCACTGAGCAATTTATTACTTAAGGTGAATCCGTATGTGTCTCATTTAGTGGAGGAATTTTATCAACCGTATGAAGACGTGAAAAAGAGTATTGATTTATTTGGCAATGAATTAGATGATCTCTTTGCTAATAATAAAGTTAATCTGAATCAATTAGAGCAGTTTATTAAGAAACACCCGAATCAACGTCAAGAAATTCAAGCGGCATTTAAAGAGTTTCTTCCTTTTATGGCCACGACGTCAGCATATTTAAGTTTCTTTCTTGATAATAAAATAGATGCACATGAGATGGAGGCTTACTTAACTAGCATGAAGACGTATATCGATCATAATGTCATCACATTGGAAATTTTTAATTCTTATTATAAAGAGTTGATTCGCAATGGAACGTATGATAGACTTATTGAGGATGAAGTCATCAGTGATGAAGCTTTGAAGACTTTAATCAATAGCGGCATGCTAAATGATGATAATCTAAAAAAGTTAAAGAATATGTAACACTTCATTGACATATACTAATTGAGGTGTTATAATCAATAAATGTGAATATCATGTGGAAAGAAGAAGTACCCACTTCTCACCTGATTAGCTAGAGCTGATAGGTTAAACGTCACTATCGTTACGACGATATTGTTAATGTGATTGTGATTTAAACGTGGGCGCTTACTAAGTGCTTACGTTTTTCTTTTTTTCCATGAATGTTCTATAAAATTGGAGGTGCTCATCATTAGCAAGAAGAATGTAAAAAACGAGAGCTTAATCAATGAAGATATCCGCGCTAAGGAAATGTTAGTGATTGGTCCTAACCGCGAACAACTTGGTTTAATGCAACGTAAAGATGCATTACGTGCTGCTTCTGAGAAAAACTTAGATTTAGTATGTGTTGCACCACAAGCAAATCCTATTGTTTGTCGTATTATGGACTACGGTAAATACCGTTATGAACAACAACGTCACGCTCGTGAGGCTAGAAAAAACCAAACAACTGTGACTTTAAAAGAAGTTCGCTTAAGTCCTAACATCGAACAGCATGACTTTAATACAAAATTAAAAAATGCTCAAAAATTCCTTACAAAAGGTGATAAAGTTAAAGTTAGCGTACGTTTCAAAGGTCGCGAAATCGCACACACTGAATTCGGACGTAATGTTTTAACTCGCTTTGCTGAAGGGTGTGCTGAAATTGCGGATCTTGAATCAAATCCAAAACTTGACGGACGCTCAATGTTTCTCGTTTTAGCACCAAAGAAAAAGTAGAAAAGATAAAGGAGGAACTCTACCATGCCAAAAATGAAATCTCATCGTGGAGCTGCTAAACGCTTTAAACGTACAGGATCAGGGAAATTAAAACGTTCTCACGCTTATACAAGCCACTTAGCTCATAACAAAACAACTAAACAAAAGAAACACTTAGCTAAAGCTGCTATCGTATCAAACAGCGACTACAAACGTATCAAAGATATGTTATATAGCTTATAATAATCACTAAACATTTTTCGTAACAACAAAGGAGGAACTCATTATGCCACGTGTAAAAGGTGGAGTTGTATCACGCAAACGTCGTAAACGCGTTTTAAAATTAGCAAAAGGTTACTTTGGATCTAAACATACATTATACAAAACAGCAAACGAGCAAGTAATGAAATCATTACAATATGCTTACCGTGACCGTCGTCAGAAAAAACGTGACTTCCGTAAATTATGGATCACTCGTATCAACGCTGCTGCTCGTATGAACGGATTATCATACAGCAAATTAATGCACGGATTAAAATTAGCTGGAATCGAAGTTAACCGTAAAATGTTAGCAGATTTAGCTGTATCTGATGCTGCTGCATTCGCTACTTTAGCAAACACTGCTAAAGAAGCAATGAACAAATAATTAATTTGATCATTATTTTTAAAATCTTATTAGACACTACTACTTGGTAGTGTCTTTTTTTGGCTCTTTGTCAACT
>NZ_JAMQUS010000135.1:0-244 GCF_025594995.1 Turicibacter sp. GALT-G1 | reverse complement strand
GAATTAGAACCAAATGAAGAAGGGTTAAAATTCTATGATAACTTATTTGATGAATTATTAAAATATAAGATTGAACCCGTCATTACATTATCTCATTTTGAAATGCCATATCACTTAGTTAAAGAGTACGGGGGATTTAGAAATCGTCAATGTATTGACTTCTTTGTAAGATTTGCTGAAACGGTTATGAAACGATACAAAGATAAGGTCAAATATTGGATGACATTTAATGAAATTAATAATC
>NZ_JAMQUS010000134.1:0-1558 GCF_025594995.1 Turicibacter sp. GALT-G1 | reverse complement strand
ACTCATCCCCTCCGTAAAAATGTAAGAATAATTCTTCAAGTGTTGGTTTGGTTATATCTAAATCGATAATATCATAGCGACTTAAGGTAGCTAATAAATAGTTTAGATTATTTCGGGGTACAACTTTGATGACGTTTGATTCTACTTGTTTACATTCAAAGCCCTCATCCATAAATTGTTCCACTAGTTCTTGTGTGGCAAATGTGATTTGATAAGTTTTATGTTTAGAAGCCTTTAACGTTTGAAGTTCTTCAATTGAAATGAGACGTCCATCTTTAATCATCGCTGTTCGGTCACAGGTGCGTTCAATTTCTTCAAAAATATGAGAGGACATAAAAATCGTTTTTCCACGTTGCTTTTCTTCTAAAACTAATTCAATAAAACGATTTTGCATCAGTGGATCTAACCCGCTGCTTGGTTCATCTAAAATTAACAGTTCAGGGTCATGCATAAAGGCACAAATAATCCCGATTTTTTGCTTCATTCCTTTAGACATTTTTTTTATTTTCCCCTGTGGATTGAGCTCGAAGCGCTCCATTAATTCATACGCTTTGGTTAAATCAGTCATTCCTTTCATTTTTGCCATAAATTTAATAAATTCAAGGCCTGTCATATCATCCATGAAGGCTATTTCACCTGGAAGATAGCCAAGTGCTTGTTGAATACGGGCATGATCTCTTAAACAATCAAGTCCATTGATTTGGCAACTTCCTTGATCGGCTTGAATAAACCCCATTAAATGTCGAATCGTTGTAGATTTACCTGCTCCATTAGGGCCTAAAAATCCAAACACTTCGCCTTTCTTAACTGATAATGAGACATCAAAAATTCCGCGATTATTACCATAATCTTTCGTTAATTGTCTAATTTCGATGACATTTGTAGTCATAAAATTTCCCCCTGATAAATTCCTTATTTTTCAATATATCAGTATTATAGGAGGATTAGTCCTATCGGTCAACTATCTGCTGATAAAGAATACTAAAGATTAAAAAAGAAGGGATGTCCCTTTTTTTATGAGGTTGCAAATTTGACAATGGCTTTAGAAACTTTATCTTTTTCTTCAAAAAATGCAGCGTGTCCACTTTCAGTGAGCGAGATGAGTTTTGAATTTTGATATTGGATAGGTCATTAAATAATTGTTCATCGCGTAAAGCCATTAAAGATTTAGCAGTAGACCATCCCGCTGCTTTCAGACATAAATTAGTGAATCAGACAACTGTTTCACAGGTTGTGTATTGATAGAAGAAAAGATTACGAACTAATTGAATAAATTTAGGTCGGTTGTTCAAGCGTTGAGCAATGAATTCTTCGTATAGTCATAATTCTACTCGGTAGTTTTAATCCAAGCTAGAATAGCAGCGCCTAAAAGAACAAGTTTTGAAACACTATGAGCATTATATTTTAAAACATAGTACGTCGCAATGGCTCCTCCCATAGAATGCCCCACTATCCCGCTGCCTTGATAGGTAAAACATATCAGTCTTTTTTATTTTCTACTTGAGAGGTAGAATACTTATCTGTTTATAATAGAAATTAAAAAAAGGGGCTGTCTCAA
>NZ_JAMQUS010000133.1:0-204 GCF_025594995.1 Turicibacter sp. GALT-G1 | reverse complement strand
GAATGTGGTTTTGGTATCCTTATCTTTATAGTAATAAAAATATAAAAGGTGATTGAAAAAATCCCCCTTATCCCGCTACTATGAAAACTACTAACTACATCTTCCCCAATAAACACAATAAAGCATGGATAGGCTAATCACGTTATGACGTCATTAGCCCTTTCTTATGGTATTTTTCATTCTAAAACAAAGTCATCACTAAAC
>NZ_JAMQUS010000132.1:0-242 GCF_025594995.1 Turicibacter sp. GALT-G1 | reverse complement strand
CAGTTAGGCAATCCGCCACTTCAGGTTGAGTTGCTTATTTCGAGTTAAATGGGGGGTATCAAATATAAAGTTATATTGCTAGCTTTTCTATATTTTGACATTAATCTAATTAAGAATCTTTTTATTGTTTTATATATTTTTATTGTTTTATAGCGATAAAATCAATTTTTTTTGTATTTATAATCAATTATTTATACAAGGATTTTTTATTATATAAATACGTTTTCCGAGCATTATAAATA
>NZ_JAMQUS010000131.1:0-323 GCF_025594995.1 Turicibacter sp. GALT-G1 | reverse complement strand
AAAAAAAAATAAAAAAAAAAAAAAAAAAAAAAAAAAAAAAAAAAAAAAAAAAAAAAAAAAAAAAAAAAAAAAAAAAAAAAAAAAAAAAAAAAAAAAAAAAAAAAAAAAAAAAAAAAAAAAAAAAAAAAAATAAAAAAAAAAAAAAAAAAAAAAAAAAAAAAAAAAAAAAAAAAAAAAAAATTTTTTATAAATTAAAAAAAAAAAAAAAAAAAAAAAAAAAAAAAAAAAAAAAAAAAAAAATTTTAAAAAATAAATAAAAAATAATAAAATTTTTTTTTTGTTTTTTAAAACAATTAAAAAAAAAAAAAAAACAACACGACTCT
>NZ_JAMQUS010000130.1:0-305 GCF_025594995.1 Turicibacter sp. GALT-G1 | reverse complement strand
CCCTAAAAGTATATGCGAGAGACGCTCGATATTTTATTTAATGACGAACAAACACTAATTAAATAATAAAAATAAGAGGTATATTAACACTACTAGACCAATATCAAACCGTTCATATTTAGAGAAAAAATAGAACCGCCGTATACGGAACCTTACGTACGGTGGTGTGAGAGGACTATGATTAAATTAATTAAATATCTCCTACTCGATTTACTTGCAATAAATCTGTTTAATTTAGCAGAAAATAATGTGAAATGTCTCTTTTTTTAAAACGTATTTCATTAAAAATAAAACCACTCAAATAC
>NZ_JAMQUS010000129.1:0-491 GCF_025594995.1 Turicibacter sp. GALT-G1 | reverse complement strand
GGCCTTCGGTGTTCTTTTTTTTTATAATATTATGAATGATTCAGCCTACCTGTTGGTAGGTTTTTTTGATTGTTATCTCTTCTTTTCATCAGATAACGTTTATTTATAAAAATGGGCGTTTCATCTTTTGCTACTTATTCGTGTCATTTAATCATTATTCATATTTTAAATAAATGGTTAACGACGTTAGCCAAGAATTAAACATCCCTGTGCCATACGAAGTTGCACCTGATCATACTGGTACCCATGGTTGATTGTAATCACCTTGGAAATGTTGGGATTCTACTAACTCTTATTTCAATTCCACTTCGATACATGCACTCAGGTAGTGAAGCTGGTGTTAAGCACATCATTGATTTAATTGCATGGTTTTTAGTAAATTTAGAAGAATCTAGAAATAAGTCTTATTACCAGAATGTTCTATCGTGTTTTTTTAAAAAAATGATAAAAATCGCTTGCAAATCACGTGAGATGATGATATTATATACCTC
>NZ_JAMQUS010000013.1:0-423 GCF_025594995.1 Turicibacter sp. GALT-G1 | reverse complement strand
GGTTCTTTGTCAACTGGTGTGGGTGAAGAAATTCTATATATGTAACCAAGAGGAATTAAGCTACTCTTTGAGTGGTTTGATTCCTTTTATTTTTTCGTTCAAAGGTGTACTTGTGGATGATTAAAATTCTAGCTTTGAAATGATAGAAACTACGGTATCCAAAGGCGATACGTTTAATGACTTTAATCTTGTTATTAATGCCTTCGAGCACACCGTTTGTATAGGATGTTTCAATCGTATTTTTGATGTAATCTTGATAGTTGGTTAAGGTTTTTAGTGCTGTTTTCATTTCAGGTGAAAGTAAGTCAGAGGGGTTTTGAATGGCATGATGAAAAGCATCAAAGTTGCGAAGTTTGATGGCCTGTTTGATGGTTTGATAGAAGTCATAAGTCGCTTTTAATTCCGGATCTAAAGCGAGTAAAA
>NZ_JAMQUS010000128.1:0-884 GCF_025594995.1 Turicibacter sp. GALT-G1 | reverse complement strand
CAAATATTATAGAACCAAAACTCCTTAATTTGTTTGGCGATGAATTAAGTGTACCATCTATGTCTTTTTTATTACCATTAAATACGTTTACCAGTTGTCTGACTTAATTATATAATTCAGGAGTTATAAAATCATTCTTCAGGCTAGATGATATTTGATTCATATCTCTCCGTAATAGGTATGTTTTTTTAGCGTTGGATGATTTCCTAACCATATTCTATGAAATAATTTAAGGAGTATTAGATTCGCAATATGATATTATGTCTCCTTTTATGTAATAGGATATTTGATAAAATTTTCGATTGATTTGTAATTAGTAACATTTAATCAATTTAAGGAATGATGCTTGATAATAAAGGTTGGTTGTTTTGTTGAGGAAATAAGGAATGAAGTTTTAACATTCAAATTGAGTAATTTAACACTTCCATTTAGGGAGAACTTTCATAATATATTAAGAAGTGAATAAATCCACTTCATTAAATATCATAGTATTAGAAGTATTAATAGGAAAATTCGTATTTCTAATCAAGGTGATTTAACACAATTAAAATAACTGAAACTACCGAGGTGAATTTCATGTCTAAGGATAATTATGATCCTTATCGCAGTATATATATATCAAATACAAGCGATCATTGTGATTCATATTCATCAGATTATGAATGCGATGATCCTTGTAGATCACGTAGAAATTGTGATGATCCTTGTAGATCACGTAGAAATTGTTGTGAGCGGAAATGTTGTGAACATATAGTATGTCCACAGGGGCCAAGAGGACCAAGAGGACGAAGAGGAGCAACCGGCCCAACAGGACCAACGGGAGCAACCGGTCCAACAGGACCAACGGGAGCAACCGGACCAACAGGACCAACGGGAGCAACCGG
>NZ_JAMQUS010000127.1:0-1335 GCF_025594995.1 Turicibacter sp. GALT-G1 | reverse complement strand
ACCAAATATTATAGAACCATAGAAAATTACCCCAATTTTAGAATCTAGTAGCAATGTACTGTTTCAATTTTTTTATAACTAAAGAAAATTGATATGATCACTTTAATACTTTATAGATGAAGAAGGTTACTTTAACTATTTATCTATTAAATTTTTAATTCCTTCTGGTAGAAGTTTAAGAATAGTATTGATTTATTAACTAGTTTTAGAAATGGGGACAGATAGTTATTATGAGATGTTAAATATAAATCAAGTTTACTCAGTATTGTGTTAGCATAATAGAATTTTTTCAAATAAGGGATTATAATTCATGAAATTAGGGTTGTTGACTCCATATCAGATGTGTTCATATAATAGCTTTGAATAATCATGACCCTCAATTTAATAGTGATTAATCCTAATTTCTTTTTTTATTTTAAAATATTGAAATACACCTTTTGATAGTCTGCTTTTTTAGATATGTTACTAGTTGATTAGATAGTAAGGAAGATGGATTGAAAATGAAGATAATGATATTATTATAGATTGTTTATATAAAAAGAATCCTCAGTATAACAGCGTATAATTTCATATAGATCAGGTTTCACTATTTAGTTTGAATTATTTAAGATAATCTTCTTTAAATCAAGATTTATGAGGTTTAGCCATTTTTCTATGAGCATTATAATAAGATATCATTTATGAAGTTTACTTGATGATTTTTTTATTTTAACGTGTCTTAAAGACGAGGCTTTTTAAAAAATTATTTATTAATCATATTAAATAATTTTCGATTCAAATACATAATTTTGTTGTTTGGATAAAGGTAAACATAATACTTTAATTTAGTATGATTATGGTAGTTAGCTCAAATTTAATATACTGTTGGAAAGTAAGGATATTCTTTTACCGATGATAGAATAAATTTTTATATAAAAATAAAAAAAGCCGTTGACATAGATAGATGGGCATGATAAACTAATTGAGTGCTGATTTTTAGGATAACAAACCTAAAGATGTCAAAAAAAAGTATTTGACATAAAACGACAAACATGGTAAACTAAAGAAGTCGCACTAAGGGAACAGGCCCGTTGGTGAAGCGGTTTAACACACATGCCTTTCACGCATGCATACACGGGTTCGAATCCCGTACGGGTCACCATTAAGTGGAGGATTAGCTCAGCTGGGAGAGCATCTGCCTTACAAGCAGAGGGTCGGCGGTTCGAGCCCGTCATCCTCCACCATAATTAAATAACTGCCGGAATAGCTCAATTGGTAGAGCAACTGACTTGTAATCAGTAGGTTGCGGGTTCAAGTCCTGCTTCCGGCACCAGCTGGTGGGGTAGCGAAGTGGCT
>NZ_JAMQUS010000126.1:0-1063 GCF_025594995.1 Turicibacter sp. GALT-G1 | reverse complement strand
ATATGACGAATTGTCAATACAAATGCGACAGTTTCTCATAAAATAGTTCGAATGAAGTTTTCCAACCTAAACATTTTCGTGGTCGATGATTAATGAGGTAGAGTGCCTCATTAATCTCTTCATCACTGACTCGTGCTAAGTCAGTCTTCTTCGGGAAAAACTCTCGAAGAAGACCATTGGCATTTTCATTACTTCCTCTTTGCCAAGACGAATAGGCATCTGCAAAGTAAACAGGAACCTTTAAGTCAGCTTCTACTTTGGAATAACAAGCAAACTCTTTTCCTCGATCAACGGTATAGGTTTTAAAGGTGTCTTTAGGAAAGAGTTCATATAAGTCGCTAATCGCTCGGTACATTTCTGTTGCTGAGCGATTTTCTATTTTCACGGCGACGTAAAAACGTGTTTGACGTTCAACAAAAGTCGCTAAACAACCTTTACTCTTCCCACGACTTGAAACAACCGTATCTAATTCCCAGTGTCCAAACGTTTCACGTTTTTTGACTTCTTTAGGACGTTGATGAATCGAGGTTCCAATGTTAAATCGTCCACGTGTTTCTCGTGGTTTTCGGCGCTTTCCTTTTTGTCTTAAACAACTTAAATCTCCTAACAAAATCGTTCCATCATAAAGCCAACGATAAATGGTTTTAAATGAAATCACACCCTTTAAAACTGTATTAGAAATTTGTTCGGGTGACCAAGTTAGCTCTAAATATTTTTGAATCGTTTGTATCAATTGTTCTGATTTCTTCTCTGAACGATGACAAACTAAGCGACGTTGCTCAGCTAATTCGTCTGCTAACTCAGCCTGATATGTCTTTTGAGTATTTCGTTTCAGTTCACGAGCAATCGTTGAATGATGGCGATTTAATTGCTGAGCAATTTGTCTCGTTGAATAGCCCATTTTTGAAAGAACTTCTATACGTGTACGCTCAAATGTGTTAAGATGGTTATAACTCATAAATAGATCTCCTTGTTAAGAATTTGGTGTGGTAACTTCATTCTATAACAAAGATCCTATTTATGAGCTTTTTTTTATGTGTCGCACTTAATATTACAATCTATC
>NZ_JAMQUS010000125.1:0-1880 GCF_025594995.1 Turicibacter sp. GALT-G1 | reverse complement strand
GTGTACTTTAAATTTACTCATTAATTATACTGTACGTTATTTAATCTCACTTATTTATTATCTTTTCGGTTTTTTTTACATTATATTGTATTTTCTGTAAAAAAATGTTATATTCTTATTGAAAGGTGGGATGATTATGAAAAAAAGGTTGTTATTACCTTTATTAATGGGATCTTTTTTATTCAGTAATCCTGTTGCTAAAGCTTATTCAGAAGAATTTAGTAATATTGATACTGAAAAAGAAAAAATCGAAGTAAACATTTTATATAATTCATACGATGAAGAATTTATAAAAAATGTTGTACTAGATGATGGAACAAAAGTAGGTGACTATGACTATACTATAAATTATTTACCTACTTTACCTGGGGTTAGATCCTACTCTATTTCTCTTTATTTAGACTATGGAGCATGGATTACGAGAGATGGGGTAGTATCTCTAAGTATGATACCTAAATCTAGTGTACGTAATAACTCATCAACAAAAGATACGGCATGGAGTGTTATTTCTAGTCCTACAAAAGGATTTGGTTCAGATTCAAGATGGAAGAATACACAAGTGATGAAATGGCAATTTGATTGTCACTATAGCTTTGCAAAAACAAAAGAATACTGGAATATTGAACCACATAGAACAGCTTCTAATTATCTTCAAGTAGTTGCTAGTGGATGTAATCCATAAAAATTTTATAAAAAAGACAATTAATTCTATTTTAATTGTCTTTTTTTCAAAAAGGAAAGATATGTAATGAAGTTAAAAAAATATATAATTATAGCTATTTTAGCTATAATTATACCTCTATCAATTTACAATATATGTATTAATATTAATCCTTTAAAAACACATACTAATATAGCTAATGACGTTTCGTATGATAATTTTTCAAAAAAAATTGATAATATTGATACTCTACTTGAAGATAATTTAACAGGATTTGTTTACTTTGGAAGAGATACATGTTCCAATTGTTTAAATTTTAATGGTCTATTAGGATCACTCTTACTTGAATACAATCAATTAATTATTTATAAATTTGATACTGATGTATGGAGAAATCACGAAAAATTTAATAATATATTGAAGAAGTATAACATTTCAGAAATTCCAACTTTAATTAACATAAAGAAAGATGGTTCTTATCACACATTTAAACATGAAAGTACTGATAACTTAAAAGAAAATCTAACTAACTTTCTATTAGAAAATTCAAATTAATTTCCCTATTAAAAAAGGAGTATTAGCCTATGCAAATAAAATATAAATTTTCAATTTTATGTATTCTTCTATTAAGTATTTCAATTTTATTAATATCATCTATATTATTCTATCAATTATCAATCTATGCTGATGAACATAATACATCTATTACATTGATTTATGGTGGAAATTTCGGATTCTATTTATATTGGTTAAACTTTATACTAAACTTTTTTATCTGTATTTTATCTTTATTAAACTTATTTAATAGAAAAAGAAATAAGTGATGAAAAATTTTTAAAATTATAGAACTAAGTGGCTAAATTATAAATATTGTGAAATAGATCAAAGAAATAGAATAATGAATACAAAAAGACACTAGAATATATTTTTCTAGTGTCTTTTCTTTCGCCTATTTTTAGTATTAGACGATTAACTCGTGATTTGATTATAACACACTTATATTATATGTAGCAATTTAACATTTTTTAAAATATAATTTAATATACTTAATCATTATTTTTTTATGATTAAATGTATAAATTATCTATATATCTTAATATTTTTTAATTATATTTAATAATCATTTTTTAATGATTATATGTAGCGATTTGATACATATTTTAAATATATTTTATAGTTATTTAATCATCATTTTTTTGTGGTTATATATAATTTCAAC
>NZ_JAMQUS010000124.1:0-249 GCF_025594995.1 Turicibacter sp. GALT-G1 | reverse complement strand
TCCCCCTAGTCTCCACCAATTGAATATTAGCAAATAACAATAAATGGCGGAGTAGCTCAACTGGCTAGAGCGTACGGTTCATACCCGTGAGGTTGGGGGTTCGAGTCCCTCCTCCGCTACCATGAAAGACCCGGACCCTTAGCTCAGTTGGTTAGAGCTATCGGCTCATAACCGATCGGTCGTAGGTTCGAGTCCTACAGGGTCCACCAGTTAGTTTGCATCATGATACGGAGGAATACCCAAGTCCGG
>NZ_JAMQUS010000123.1:0-268 GCF_025594995.1 Turicibacter sp. GALT-G1 | reverse complement strand
GTGAAGGGAACCATCTTAGCGATTTCTACATTTTTGTATCCTTGTAAGTGTAAATAGATCACTTGATAACGAGTATAAAGTTGTTTAGATGATGTTTCACGCATCGCTGTTTCAATTGATTTTAATTCTGTCTGATTCATAGTTGCCCCAATTTCTATTTTAAAATGTATGTTTAATCCCTACTATTTTAACATAGATTTTGACGAATTTTGACCACGAATGTTTGAATTTAAAACTATGAAATACATTTCTGTTTATATATATATAA
>NZ_JAMQUS010000122.1:0-515 GCF_025594995.1 Turicibacter sp. GALT-G1 | reverse complement strand
TTGGGTAAAAAGAGAATTTGGCATCTCATTTACTAAAGGAGGAATGCGTGACATGTTGTTACGCTTAGGTTTTAGCTACTCACGCCCGACTTACTCATTAGCTAGAGCCAGTCAAGAAAAACAAGAGGGATTTAAACAGGAATTTGAACAATTAAAAAAATTTGATTCGCGGAGAGATTGATCATTTATTGTTTCAAGATGAAAGTTCCATTAGAGATTATCAATCATTAGTCAATAATTGGTTTCCTAAAGGAAAACAACGGATCATTCCTACTTACGGGAATAATAAAAGTGTCAAATTAATAGGGATCCTTAACTATGAGACAGGTCATGTTTATGTTCAAGAAGAAGAACGTTACACAGCTGAGATTTTTCTTAAATTCTTAAACAATGTTTTAAAGGAATATCCAACTGGAAAGATTGTTTTGATTTTAGATAATGCGAGAATTCATCATGCCAAAATCATACAACCTTTTTTAGAGGAGTATAAATGTCAATAAAAAAGTGGTTCTTCC
>NZ_JAMQUS010000121.1:0-5047 GCF_025594995.1 Turicibacter sp. GALT-G1 | reverse complement strand
ACCAAATATTATAGAACCATTATTTGAAAAAATAATGTCTCTTTTTTTAGTAATTTAGATTTTTCAAAAGTTAAAGTTGTGAGTTTAAACTGATAAACTACTACTTTAAAATTTGATTAGGAGGCTAAAAGATTTCTTTTTGTTATTGACTAAATAGTAGTTCATTTTATTTTAAAATCTAGCATTTTTAGTGATTTTATCTAATGATTTTTTATAGGTGGGAGATTATCATTTGACTATACGATATGTACAAAAATGACTTGTTTACTAAAAATACTGATACTGAATTGACTTTGCTTTCAAGTGATGGTAAGATAAGCGTGTAACTCAAGTAAACGTTTTCTTTGGGTTTAAACTTAAATTAGAGGAAAAAGGAGTGAAACGTAATGGCGAAGATAATTTTAGCATCACATGGGAAGTTATCAAAAGGAATGTTAGACTCTGTTAAGATGATTATTGGGAGTTTAGCAGACGGAGTGGAGACGTATAGTTTATTTCCAGGTGAGAGTGCTAATGATTATGCGAATGAATTAAAAGAACGAATGTTACAAGATGAGGAAGATTATTTATTAATTTGTGATGTTCAAGGGGGAAGTGTTTTTAATTCATTAGTTCAGTTAGTGACAAATGAACGTGTTAAGGTTGTAGCGGGAATGAATTTAAGCTTGGTTTTAGAGTTAATAGTAGCTAACCAAGGGGGCTCTATTAATTTAGATACAATCTTAGAGGCATCAAAAGAGGGGATTTTATATAAGTGTAAAGATAACTTAGTTTTAACTGAAGATAGTGATTTTTAAGAGGGGGATGAATGAGTATGATTAAATGTTTAAGAGTGGATCATCGTTTATTGCATGGGCAAGTGGCGTTTTCTTGGACAAGCTATTTAAGTGCAGATTGTATTTTAATTGCAAATGATGCGGTTATGAAAGATGAAATTAGAAAAGCATCTATTAAATTAGCGAAACCACAAGGGGTGAAGTTAGTTATTAAAAATATTGAAGATAGTATCAAGTCTATCAATTCAGGTGCTACTGATAAGTATAAATTATTTATTGTAGTTGAAAGTGTTGAAGATGCTTATCGCTTAGTTCAAGGAACATCTTGTATTAAGAGTATTAATTTAGGGGGAACAAAAGCGAAGGAAGGAACAAGAAATATTTCAAAGGCTATCAATGTTCTTCCATCTGAAGAAGAAATGTTAAAAGAATTAAACGCTAAAGGAATTGAAGTTGAAATTCGCATGGTACCAAATGATACAAAATTAGATATTTTAAAAGCATTATAGGGGGGGATATAAATGATACAAGCAGTGTTATTAGGCTTAATTGCAATGCTTGGAAATGCCGAATATTTATTCGGGACAAGCCTATTATCAAGACCTATTGTTATGGGAGCACTGACAGGAATTATTATGGGCGATATTCCAACAGGTGTGATGTTAGGAGCAACATTAGAATTAGCATTTATGGGGGCCTTTTCAATTGGAGCATCGATTCCTCCTGAAATGATTTCAGGAACAGTTTTAGGAACAGCATTTGCAATTGCTAATGGAAGTGGAGCTGAAACAGCATTAACGTTAGCTTTACCGATTGCATCTTTAGTTTTAGTATTTAAAAATTTAGGAATGGTATTTATCTTACCGTCATTTGTTCATAAGGCAGATAAATACGCAGAAGAAGGTAATTTAAAAGGTGTAGCAAGAATGCATTTACTTGGGGGATTTTTTGGTGTTAACTTAATCATCGGATTAATTGTTGCGATTTCATTTTATTGTGGATCACCAGCTGTTGAGGCTTTCTTAGGTATTATTCCACAGTGGGTACAACGAGGACTTGAGTTAGCAATGGGATTATTACCGGCTATTGGATTTGGTTTATTAATGCAGATGATTATGAATAAAGAAGTAGCATGTTTCTTCTTCTTAGGATATATGTTATCTGTTTACTTAAATATTCCAGTTACAGGAATTGCTATTTTTGGAGGTATTATTGGGATTGTATTAACTCAATTAAGAGGAAGAAACACTTTAGCAATGGCAACAGAAG
The DNA here is from genome assembly GCF_025594995.1 of Turicibacter sp. GALT-G1. Taxonomy (NCBI): domain Bacteria; kingdom Bacillati; phylum Bacillota; class Erysipelotrichia; order Erysipelotrichales; family Turicibacteraceae; genus Turicibacter; species Turicibacter sp. GALT-G1. The sequence continues at coordinate 3,002 of NZ_JAMQUS010000121.1, read as the reverse complement.
TGGGGGTAGATGAAGATGACGACTTCTAATAATATTACAAAAAGAGATTTAAATCGTGTATTCTGGCGTTCATTTGGAATGGAATGGTCATGGAACTATGAGAGACAACAAAACGTTGCCTTTGCTTATTCACTCATTCCGATTATTGAAAAGCTTTATAAATCAGATCGTGATCGCGCGGCAGCTTTAAAAAGGCATTTAGAATTTTTTAATACCACTCCACATTTATCAACATTAGTTTTAGGGATTGTCACATCGATGGAAGAAAAAAATGCGGAGCAAGAAGATTTTGATGTGGATACAATTAATAGTATTAAGCTTTCATTAATGGGACCTTTAGCGGGAATTGGGGACTCATTTATTTGGGGAACTTTAAGAATTATTGCTACGGGTGTTGGATTATCATTAGCAACACAAGGAAATGTTTTAGGTCCGATTTTATTCTTATTAATTTTTAACTTACCAGCACAAGGCTTAAGATATTACTTTATGCATACTGGATATAAACTAGGTGCAGGCGTTTTAGCTAAGTTGCAAGCGAATGGTTTAATGGATAAATTAACGTATGCAGCTTCTGTTTTAGGGTTGATGGTTGTTGGTGCGATGACGGCTGAGAATGTCTCATTAAATATTCCAGTCGTTATAGGTAGTGGGGAAGAGGCAACAACAATCGGTGATATTTGCAATAACATTATGCCTGGATTATTACCTTTAGGGTTTACGTTATTTATTTTCTACTTATTAAAAGCTAAAGGAGTTAAAACAACAACGTTATTAATGTTATGTGCTTTAATTGGATTAGTCGGAGCATTTTTTGGAATTTTAGGTTAGTTAGTTGATGGAGGGAATACGATGGAAATGATCAAATTCAATGAAGAAGAAAAAATCGGTAGCATAAATGGTGCACTAGCTTTAAGAGGAGAAATTAATCGTATTGTTGATGAGTTATGCGAAAAAGGATATGACAATCTTTGTTGGTTAGGTATAGGGGGAACTTGGGCATCAAGTATGCAAGCAGTTGTTCATATGAAAGAATTTTCTGCTATTGAAACATTTGCTGAAAATGCTGCCGAGTACTTAACAACTGGAAATAGGCGTATTGGAAAAGGAACAATCGTTATTATTTCATCAGTAACAGGTAGTACAGTTGAAATGGTTGAAGCGGTTAAGAAAGCCCAAGCAGATGGTGCCGTTGTTTTTGGATTTATTGATGTTGAAACAGCAGAATTAGCCCAAATGGTTGATTATGAAATGGCTTATAAGGCAAATGAACAATTAAAGTTCTTCATGGTAGCCGATCGTTTCATGCATAATAAAGGTGAAATTGACTGGTATGATCGTTTATATGCAGAATTTGATCAACACTTAGCAAATGCACTAGTAGAAGTTGAAAAATCAGCAGATGAATTTGGTAAAGAATTTGCGATGAAACATCACAAGGATTCTATTCATTATTTTGTGGGAACTGGTAATCAGTGGGGAGCTACTTATTCATATGCTATGTGCTATTGGGAAGAGCAACACTGGATTCGTACGAAATCAATTACATCAGGAGAGTTCTTCCATGGAATGTTAGAGGTAGTCGATCGAGATACACCAGTTACAGTTTATGTTGGAGAAGATGCACAACGTCCACTTTCAGTTCGTGTCGCAGAATTTTTACCACGAATTTGCGGAAATTATACAATCATCGACACAAAAGATTATGAGTTAAAAGGAATTAGCGAAGAATTTAGGGGAATGATTTCACACTTAGTGATGCATGCCGTGAATAATCGTATTGATGCACATATTGAGCGTATCAATTGTCATCCAATGGAAATCCGTCGCTATTATCGACGTTTAAATTACTAGGAGGCAGTTTTTATGCAACGAAAAACGATGGTTGATTATGTAAAGGAAGTCCCACAATTACTTGCTAAAAATGTGGAATCAGCAAGTGAGTTAGTCAATCCTTTAATCAATTATGTCGAAGGAAAAGAAATTAAAGACATTTTATTAATTGCTTCAGGATCTAGTTACAATGCTTGTCATTGTGCTAGGTCATTTATGATGAAACATTTAGGAATCAATGTGAAGGTGATTTCACCTTTTACATTTACCAATTATGAGTCAAATCTTTCACAACATACGCTCACATTAGTTATTACACAAAGCGGCTTAAGTACGAATGCCATTGAAGCATTAAAAAAGTTAAAATCAATGAATGTTAGTGCGATTTGCTTAACGGGTAATCCTGAAAGTGATGTTAAAGATTACGCTGATTTAGTAATTGATTATGGTGTCGGAGAAGAATTAGTTGGATATGTGACAAAGGGAGTCACGGCTTTATGTTTATTCCTAATGCTATTTGCCACGGTATACTCAAACCAACCCCAGTTACTTGATTCAATCAAATTAACAGCGAAGTTAAATGAACAAATGCTTGAAAAAAGCCAAGCATTTATAAAAAAACATTATAAACATTTTACAAGTATGCATCAATGCTACTTCTGTGGAAGTTATGCAAACTATGGAACAGTGTTAGAGGGTGCATTGAAAATAGGCGAGACAGTTCATATTCCAGCAAATGCTTATGAGGTTGAAGAGTATATTCATGGTCCAAATTTACAGTTAACACCTGCTTATACAGTAATTATTTTAGATAATAATGACCATACAAGTCAGCGAGTACATCAAATTTATCAAGCGACGAGAGCTGTTACTGATCACTGTTTTATGCTAAGTATGAATGCTAACTATTCAGAAGATGATTATGTTTTAGCGATTGATGATTCGATAGAAAGTGAATTATTACCACTTGTTTATTTACCATTTATTCAACTATTAAGCCATGAAGTTTCCACTGATTTAAAAAGTGTTTTTCAACACCCATTATTAAAGACGTTTAAGTCGATTGCTGATGCAAAAACATCCAATTATGTCAATTATGATGGAGATGAATAAATAAGAAATAAGAGGGAAATGACAAAATCCCTCTTATTTTTGGCTCTTTGTCAACT
>NZ_JAMQUS010000120.1:0-400 GCF_025594995.1 Turicibacter sp. GALT-G1 | reverse complement strand
CGTGCCATCAAAACCGTGGTGATTGGACGGAAAAATTACTTATTTTCAACAAGCTTATCAGGGGCTGAAGCCAATGCGATCATTTATAGCATCATTCCCTAGCAGTGGAGGATTAGATTATCTTCGATAATCGCCAGGTGACCCATCGAAACGGCTAAGGAACATGGCCTAAATATCTATAAGTATTTAACTTATTTATTTGAACACCTACCAAATGTTGAGTTTTTAATGAAACCAAAGCTCTTGGAGGACTTTTTACCATGGGCAAAAAATGTTCAAGAACATTGTAAAGGAATCTAAAAGAAAAGAGACCTCATCTGTCCTTTCAGTCTACAGGTGAGGTCTCTTTTTTTCTATACATGTTATTATTACCCGCTTACTTTTTATCGTGAATGATAAA
>NZ_JAMQUS010000119.1:0-381 GCF_025594995.1 Turicibacter sp. GALT-G1 | reverse complement strand
CCCCTGATAAGCTTGTTGAAAATAAGTAATTTTTCCGTCCAATAACCACGGTTTTGATGGCACGTTCGGCACGATTATTCGATGCTTCTAATCGTCCATCTTTCAAAAATGCCATCAGTTCTTTCTTTTGATTTAAAACATAGTGAACCGCAGTTTGTAACTTACCTTTCATGGGAATGAAGCTCCCTAGAAAGTCATAAAAAGCCTCAATCACTGGCTTGACCTGTAACTGACGTTGCTCATAACGTTCCTCAGGGGATAACCCTTGAAGGGCTCGTTCAATCTTAAAAATTTGGTTACAGTAGTCAATGGCTTGTTTAGCTTTTCCATTCTTCCCCGGCACATCCTTGAACTTGCGACGGGCATGCGCCCAACATCCCA
>NZ_JAMQUS010000012.1:0-470 GCF_025594995.1 Turicibacter sp. GALT-G1 | reverse complement strand
AGCCTAGTCACCTCCAAGTAATGTCTAGGCTACTTTTTTTGGCTCTTTGTCAACTGGTGTGGGTGAAGAAATTTTATACCTGTAATCGTGAGGGATTAAGCTGCTCATTGAGCAGTTTGATTCCTTTTATTTTTTTGTTCAAAGGTGTACTTATGGATAATCAAAATTCTAGCTTTGAAATGATAGAAACTACGGTATCCAAAGGCCATGCGTTTAATCACTTTAATCTTGTTATTAATCCCTTCAAGCACTCCATTGGTATAAGATGTTTCAATCGTATTTTTGATATAATCTTGGTAGTTAGTTAATGTTTTTAAAGCTGTTTTCATTTCAGGTGAAAGTAAGTCAGAGGGGTTTTGAATGGCATGATGAAAAGCATCAAAGTTGCGAAGTTTGATGGCCTGTTTGATGGTTTGATAGAAGTCATAAGTGGCTTTTAATTCCGGATCTAAAGCGAGTAAAAAGTCGAT
>NZ_JAMQUS010000118.1:0-1124 GCF_025594995.1 Turicibacter sp. GALT-G1 | reverse complement strand
CTATTTTGTGGACGAAAAAAAGACCGATTCAAAGCCCTTTATTGGGATAAAGACGGTTTTATCTTATTATATAAACGGATTGAGAAGGGTAACCTTCAATGGCCAAGAAACCAAGAAGAAGTCAAAAAATTAACCCATCAGGAGCTTCGTTGGCTACTTGAAGGCTTATCTATTCAACAACCTAAAGCCATCAAACCAGCTCAAACAGGATGTCCGATTTAAATCATTATAAAATGGTAATAAAACCTGTATTTTCTATCTAATTTTGGGCATACTAAGCCAAACATGAATCATTTTAGAAAAAGAGGTGAGGCAATTGAGTACGTTTGAATCGAAACTAATCAAAGAAAATCAGAACTTATTAAAGAAACTGGATCAACAAACTCAACGAATCACTGAGCAAGATCAAAAAATTAAACAATTAACTGAACAGGTTGAATTTTTAACAAAAAAGCTTTATGGATCCTCAAGCGAGAAAACTAAAATTGATCCCAATCAACTCTCACTTTTTGAGGATCCTCATTTAGAAAACCACGAAACAAAGACTGAACCCACAGAAGAAATCACGTATCGTCGACGTAAGGTATCCGGTCGTAAAGCCGAGTTAACCAAAGATTTACCCGTTGAAGAAATTCACTGTGAGTTACATGGTGAAGATTGCCAATGTGAGTCTTGTGGTGAAAAGATGAAACCGATAGGAAAGAAAATTATTCGTGAAGAGGTTTGTTTTATCCCAGCCAAGTTATATAAAAAAGTGTACTATTCATACGCTTATAAGTGTGATTGTGGTGATGATTTCTATGAACCACAGCCCATTCAATGTGCTGAAGTCCCTAAAGGACCGATCTAAAGGAGCTTAGCTGGGCCTAGTGTTCTAGCCTGGATGATTCATCAAAAGTATGAATTAAGCCTCCCCCTTTATCGTCAAGAGAAAGAATGGAAGACGTATGGTTTAGAATTAAGTCGACGTACCATGGCGAACTGGATGATAACAGTAGCGAAGGATTGGTTACGTCCACTTTACGATTATTTCGCCAAAATCTTGGTAAAAGAAGAAGTTCTTCATGCTGATGAAACGCATTATCAAGTGTTAAATCGAACGGGTGGACGTGACGCAACATCTC
>NZ_JAMQUS010000117.1:0-3117 GCF_025594995.1 Turicibacter sp. GALT-G1 | reverse complement strand
AAATATTATAGAACCAAAAACTTTATAATGTGTAAAGAATGTAAAAAGTCATTAGTTTAAGGCTTTGATAGCCTGTTTTGTTCGACATTTTCTATTAATATAAAATTGATTATGCTAAAATGTTAATGAAAGATTATTGAAAAATATACATAAAAAATATTAGTATTTGTTGGCAATTGCCGGATTGAAAACGAAAGTATCTGGCAGATATGTTATAATGAGAAAAGACGTCTAGAGATAGGTGGGGAGATTATGATTGAGTTTACAAATGTCAGTAAAAAGTACGCAAATGGAGTTATTGGGCTTCATAATATAAATATTCAAATTGAGCCGGGAGAGTTCTTGTTCGTGATTGGGCCGAGTGGGGCAGGGAAATCATCATTTTTAAAAATGATTAATCGTCAAGAAAAATCTACGGGTGGTCAAATTATGGTTAAGGGACTTAATGTGAGTAAACTTAACCGCTTTAAAGTACCAAAGTTACGTCGTCAAATTGGTGTCGTATTCCAAGATTTTAAATTATTGCAGAAAATGACGGTTTATCAAAATGTTGCTTTTGCTTTAGAAGCCATTGGATTGCCGAGTAAAGAGGTTCGTGCAAAAGCAGTAGCAGCTATTGAATTAGTTGGATTAACGAATAAAATGCGTTTTTATCCTAATCAATTATCAGGGGGAGAACAGCAACGTGTGGCAATTGCCCGTGCCATTGCGAATAATCCAGATATTATTATTGCCGATGAGCCAACTGGAAACTTAGATCCAGAAAATTCAACTCAAATCGTTAATATTTTAAAGAAATTAAACGATGAAGGAAAAACGATTATTATGGCAACTCATGATCATGAGCTAATCTTTGAGCAAGATTGCCGTGTGATAACAATTGATCATGGAACAATTTTTAGTGATGAGGTGAAAGGTTACTATGAAACTAATTAGACAATTTTTCCGTTATATCCGAGACGGATTTAAAAATATTTGGAATAACTTATTCATGTCACTTTCATCAGTCATTACCTTAACCTTAACTTTAAGTTTATGTTCATTATTCGTATTATTTGCTCATAATACGAGTAATTTTACTGAGCAAGTAGAAAGTGAAATTAAAATTTTTGTTGAGTTCTCAAAAGAAGCAACACAAGAACAAATTGCTGCTGCAATTGATTTAATGAAATCGCAAGAGCACGTAGCAGATATTATTCATACGACAAAAGAAGAAGAGTATACGGATTTTATTAATCGTATTGGTGAAGATGATCCAGAGTTAGCTACTTTCTTTGAAAATACAAGTGATGAAAATCCGTTACGAGATTCAGTAGTTGTAGCTGCAGATGATGTGAAAAATGTGGATGAAGTGGCTAAAGTCGTTAAAGAGATTGATGGTGTTGATTATGTGGATTATGGTGAAGAATCATCGTTAGCAGCTTTTTCTAATATTACAAATATTATTCGTAAGTCATTCTCATGGATTGTTGTTATTTTATTAATCTTAGCTGTATTCTTAATCCAAAATACAATTAAATTAACTATTTATGCACGTAAAAATGAATTGAAAATTATGAAATTAGTTGGAGCATCAGTTTCACATGTTACAGTCCCATTCTTAATTGAAGGTTTCATTATTGGTATTTTAGGGGCTGTAGGTCCTATCTTATTTACGATTTATGGTTACCAATTTTTATATGAATTATTCGGAGGCGTTTTAGTTATTCCAATGCTTCAAATGACAGCACCGTTCCCAGCAGTTTATGAATTAGGTGTTTTAATAGGAATTCTATCAATTATTGTGAGTTTATTGGGAAGTTTCTTTGCAGTTATTAAATATTCATTAAAAATCTAATTCATTAAGGTAAGGGAGGGAATGAATATGTCAAAAAAGATTTTTACAATGTTAAGTTTGGCTCTAATGCTTAGCTTAATTCCAAAGTTTTCTTTTACGGTAGATGCCTCTACTACATGTTCGACTAAACAAGAGTGTAATGACATTATTAGTGAGGCGCAAAGTCAGATTTCTGATTTAAAAAGTAAAGAAGCCGCTGTTCAAAAAGAGATTGATATTGTAGAAGGGGATATGGGAACAACGATCCAAAAAATCTCTGAAACAGAAACTGCTATTTCTGAATTTGAAAAGAAAATATCAATTAAAGAAAATGAAATCAAAAATAGTGAAAATGAAATCAAAAAATTAGAAAATGATATTCAAGAGCTTAAAGAAGTTGTTGCAGAACGTATGCGTGTTTCACAACGCTTATCTCGAGGAAATACTATTTTGCAAGTCTTATCTGAATCAGATAGCATCGTTGATTTTATTCGTCGATTACGTGTTGTTAATCACTTTGCAGAAAGTGATGCAGAATCAATGGATGAGCTAAGTTTATTAGTCAGTCAACAACAAGCGATGCTGGCTACTTTAAAGGTTCAAAAGCAAGAACTTGCTGAGAATAAAGCTAGTTTAGAAGTAGAACGTGAGACTCTAACAGCTTATCAAGAAAAGTTAGAACAACAAAAACAAGAATTAGCAAAACAAATGCAACAATTAGAAAGTGAACGTTTATCGGCAGCTGAGATTATCGCTATTGCTGAAGAACAAAAGGAAATTTTAGAACAAACGCCACCTCCTCCTGTTTCAAGCGGAGGTTCATCTAGTAGCGGTGGTGTCATTAGTGGAAGTGGATTTATGATTCCATTAGCAACAGGATATGTGAGCTGTGAATTCATGTGTTATCCGAATCACACAGGAATTGACTTAGCAAACTATGGTGATACATCAACCCCTGTTTATGCTGCACAGGCTGGAACGGTTATTCGTGCAGGCTGGCATAGTGCGTATGGAAACCATGTTATGATTACACATAACGTTAATGGACAGATTTTGACAACGGTTTACGCACATATGCATTCAGCTCCATATGTATCTGTTGGTCAACAAGTATCAAGAGGAACACAGTTAGGTACAATGGGGAACACGGGTAATTCTTTTGGAGCTCATTTACATTTTGAGGTTTATGAAGGATACTATAATTATCCATACGCTGTTAATCCAAGAAACTATATCAGTTTCCCATCATCATGGTAGTAGAAAAAAGACATGTTATGACATGTCTTTTTTATGTGCGCCCG
>NZ_JAMQUS010000116.1:0-3495 GCF_025594995.1 Turicibacter sp. GALT-G1 | reverse complement strand
AATATCATACCTGTCGAAAGGTGTCAAACAGTTTTTTGTATTTTTTTGAAAATCATCCATTTATAAGTGAATATCTATACATTTAATTTCAAACAGAAAAGCCGATACAATTATCGGCTTTTCTAAATTACTATTCTACTTCCATATCAGGATTATCAAAATAATAAAGTATTCCCTCATAGATGGCATATGCAATCTGATTTTGATAACTATCCGTATTTAATTTCTCTGCTTCATCTGGATTAGATAAAAATCCAATTTCAACTAAGGTTGAAGGTACATTTGAATTTTTCAATATAAATAAGCTTGAAATGGCCTTAGCCTCTCTCGTTGTAGTTTGTAAGTTGTTTTTCATACTATTCATGATTGCAGTAGCTAACTGTTTATTTTCTATTTTCTTCGGATCATAAAACGTTTGTGCTCCTGACCATGAACTATTTGTAATTGCATTGGCATGAATAGAAACTACAATCCCATTTTCTTGGCCATTCATAATTTGCACTCGCTTGCTTAAATCTTCTGTTTTTCTCTTCTTTGCTTCTGGAGATGCCAAATCATAATCACCATCTCGTGTTAACACTACATTAATCCCTTGCATCTTAAGGTAATCTTCAACCTTTTTTGTCACCGATAGCACGACTTCTTTCTCAATAATTCCACTTTCTGATGAGGCTCCCCCATCTTTTCCACCATGTCCTGCATCTAAGATTACAGTTACTGATTCATAATTATCATTTAAATTATTACGATATTCCCCCATGATTACTGGAATAAAGCTTAAAAATAATACGACTAAAAATAAAATTGTACCAATTGTTTTCCTCATCCTCATCACCTTTGTATTACATTATTTTTTTTACAAGTGTATGAGATTCAGAAATTAAATATAATAAATAATCCATAATAAGCGATTTAATTACTTTTTCACTATACTTGGGACTCCTACTGACGTTTTACTCGGCGGAACATCCTTTAATACAACAGCATTTGCTCCGATTATACAACCTTTTCCTAATGTAATATTCCCTAATATTTTTGCACCAGTACCTATTGTAACATTACTTTCAACAGTTGGATGCCGTTTACCTGTAACATCGCCTCTACCGACTCCACCTAATGTAACTCCATGATACATTGTAACATCATCACCAATAATACTAGTCGCTCCGATAACGACACCTGTTCCATGATCAATAAATAATCTCTTCCCTATTTGAGCGGCTGGATGAATTTCTATATTAAGACAACATCTTACGATGAACATCATTAATTCTGCAATAAATTTTAAATGGTGTATATATAAAAAATGTGCAATACGATACCAAAAGACTGCTTGCACGCCAGGATATAACAAGATAATTTGAATAATATTTCTTGCTGCTGGGTCTCTTCTTTTAATAGATTCAAAATACTCTTTCACGTCGCCTCTCTCCTTTTTTACTTGATTCCTATTATTATCGTATGAATCCCTCGATAATAATTGATTAGTTTTAGCAGGAAAATTAGAGGATATAAAATTGCATAAATCCCACATAATATAATTAACTTTCACCTATAAAGGAGAATCAGATATATGAAAAAATTAGCAAACAAAGTTGCACTTGTTACATCTGGTACACGAGGAATTGGATTACAATGTGTTAAAACGTTGGCTCAGCACGGAGCAACTGTTTATATTGGGGCTCGTCGATTAGAGGCTGCTAATCAAATCTGTCAGGAATTATTGGAAAATGGCTATCACGCTAAAAGTGTTTACTTTGATGCGACAAAAACAGAAACGTATGAGACTATGGTCAAGACAGTTATTGAAGAAGCGGGCCACCTAGATATATTAGTTAATAATTATGGGGGGACAGATTCAGAAACTGACTTAGACCTCGTGTCCGGAAATACTGAAACCTTTTTCAATACGATGAACTTTAATCTCAGTAGTGTTTATCTACCTTGTAAATTTGCCATTGAACAAATGCTTAAGCAGGAAAGTGGCTCAATTGTGAATATCTCTTCGATTGGATCAATCTTACCTGATGTAGCTCGATTAGGGTATGGCGTTTCTAAATCAGCTATTAATTCACTAACACAAAATATTGCAATTCAATATGCGAAACATAACATTCGATGTAATGCCGTTTTACCAGGCTTAATTGCAACGGACGCAGCTCTACAAAATATGTCAGACGACTTTATTCAATCGTTTCTCAAACACGTCCCACTCCATCGTTTTGGACAACCAGAGGATATTGCTAATGCTGTTTTATTTTTAGCTAGTGACGAATCTTCTTTTATTACCGGTCAATTGTTAGAAGTCGCCGGTGGTTTTGGGCTTCCCAGCCCTTTATACGGCGAAACTGTTAAACAATAATAAAAGGTCACCTATGAAAGGTGACCTTTTATTATTTCTTTCTATTTTCTAATTCAACCAGTTGTTGACGTTGTTGTTCTAATTTATGAGCTAATTTTTGATTATGTTCCATTAATTTGGCTGTGATATCTTTTAATTGATTAATTTCTTGATTTTGTTCTTCAATCATCTGTTTCACTTGCTCTCGATGATCATCTTCTACTAAAGCTGCTAAAGCTTCTTTTAAATTGTCTGCCATTAAGTTTTCTAAGTACCAAACAACTTCTTTAGCTCTCATACGATAGATTTCAGGTAAAACTGTTTTTTCAATTAAGGTAGCCTCTAATTCTGATAATTGTTGATTTAGTTTTTTGATTTCATCTCTCATATGATTAGCAAGTAATGAGTTTGGAATTTGTTGATACTCATAACTCATTTTAGCTTCTTCAATAACACTTTCTAATGATGGAATAGGAGCAGGCTTTTGCTTATTTAAATAATATTTAGTTCCTTGTTGATATAGTAGATAAAAAATAACGACCGTAATAATAAATAATAAAATAACATATAAGAAATTCACATTAAATATAATTAAGGCATATGATAATAGAACACAGACAATTAAATCAATTAAAATGGCAACTCCTTTAAAATCTTTCAGTTTCTCAATAAGTCCATTGTAATCTTGATGCGCTTTATACTCTGAGCTATCATAGTATTTTGTTTCTACTGCTTTTAAATGTTCTTGCTCTGTAGCTACAATTGTTGAATCTAATGAAGCTTTCTTTTTATCTATCTCACGTTTTACAATTTCAATTTCATTAATCATTTCATCTGTTAACCAAAGATTAGCGATAATTTCATCTTTTGATAAGCCGTTAACCTCGACCATTTATATCTCTCCTTTTATCTTGAAAACAGTCAGTATCTCATTCATTTTTACATATTATGTCATACTCGAAATTATAACAACGTTTAATTAAAAATTCAATCATATAGATAGTATAGTCGCTATTTAGGTCATTATATGACTATTGTTCTAAAAATATAAAAAAATCTATATTTTAAAGTATGTGCCTAATTCGTTTTTCTTCCCTTGTTATAAGAGATAGTGCGCTATTTATCATATTTTAACTAATCGAGTAGGAGATAAT
>NZ_JAMQUS010000115.1:0-988 GCF_025594995.1 Turicibacter sp. GALT-G1 | reverse complement strand
CCAGTTTTAGTTAAAGAATTGATGTAGTCGATTACATCTTTGTTAATTTCTATTTGTTCTGTTAGTTTCAAAATTACACCTCATTTTATATAAATGTTTTTGGATATATTTATTATATCATTTTAAATAAAAAATAATCATAAAAAAATATATTATTAATATAGTAAAATGCTACATTAATCATATTTCATACAGTTATAATTTATAAAATAAAAATATAAATGATTTAGTAAAAAAAACTCCATAAAAAATGAAAAAATATCGTTTTTATACATATCATTTTGATATATATATATAAATAAAAAAATATTGTTTTTATGTAGCGAAATGCTACATAAAAAATTGAAAAAAACACAATAAAATGCTATAATATATATAGAAAGGAGGTGTAAAAGGTGGAAGAGAAAATAAAAAAAGCTAAGCGAGTTTTACAGGAACTCATTAGCTTAGCTTTGGATTTAGGTACTCTAATAGCAATCGTTAAATTTTTTATATTAGATGTACTATTCAAATAAGAGCATTGAGGGAGAAGAAATTCTTCCTCAAATCTCTAAAAATTATTATACTAAATCATCCACCGAATAACAATGAAAAAACAAGAATTGATCAGAAATTATTTTGAATTAATTTTTTTATCACTACGCTTAATTGCAATTATATTTGCTATATTTTACGTTCTTTTTATTAATTAGACCAATCTTTTTTTGGTCTAATTAATGATAATAAGGAGGGTACTATATGGCACGTATTTATGACAACGAAATGATTCTAACTTCACTAAAAAGAGAGAAAGATTTTCACTAGAAAGGCACAATTATGTGCCTTTTTTTATTGATTAATGTGTCCGAGGAAACATACAGAAAATATGCTATAATAAGTGTGTGTCCGAGGAAACACTTAATTTTAAAAGATTTTTAGGTAAGATAAAATTTTGGATTAATTATTTCAATTTGACTAAGGAAGCGTGGGAGCAGATCATTAATGCTAT
>NZ_JAMQUS010000114.1:0-7886 GCF_025594995.1 Turicibacter sp. GALT-G1 | reverse complement strand
CTTTCACGCATGCATACACGGGTTCGAATCCCGTACGGGTCACCATTAAGTGGAGGATTAGCTCAGCTGGGAGAGCATCTGCCTTACAAGCAGAGGGTCGGCGGTTCGAGCCCGTCATCCTCCACCATAAAAAAGTCCTGCTAGCTCAGTTGGTAGAGCATCTGACTTTTAATCAGAGGGTCAGAGGTTCGAGTCCTCTGCAGGACACCATTTTAAATGCGGGTGTGGCGGAATTGGCAGACGCGCTAGATTTAGGCTCTAGTACCTTTGGTGTGCAGGTTCAACTCCTGTCACCCGCACCATTTACTTTAATAAACTTAGGTAAGATTTTTAAAAGTTTTATCTTTTTTTATTTTTAGAGAAAAAATACCATTGCATATTAAAAAAACCAGTTATTTAATAACTGGTTTTTTTAATGGATATTTTCACAGAATGTTGCTAATCAAATTATAGATAATAGTGATATAGTTTTAGTTTAGACAAGTCTTATGCAAAAGGTCTTTATTATAAATATACGAGATTCTATTGTATAATTTTTAAAAAATAAGACTCTCTTTTATTAATCATCTTCTTGATTTTAGTCTATCCATTATTGATGATTTAATCGACCCTTGCTATTCGATTAAATCCTCTTTTTTATTGTTGAAAAGTGTGGTTGCTAATTTAAGTAATGTAAATTGTTTATATGAAAAATTTTATGAAAGTTTTGAATGAAAGATATAGATTAAACCATTTTTTGTAAATTATGTGATAGAATGATTTTATATGGCAATTTAATTTCCGACTTTGGATTATAAGTATTAATATGAATCATTTAGCTTGCGAAGTAAAGGTTTTCTACTACTAGGGAATGAAATTGAGATGTAATGCCTTTAAGGTATGGATAGAGTAGAGAGTCGAAGTCAGTGATTAATAAATCAAATTAATTATATATAGGGGGATTTAAAGATTAATAAAGAAGTGTAATGGAAATGATAATGCTGTACTTTTTTAAAGAAATAGGATCGGCATAAATAAGAGAATAAATAGTATATGGTCACATAAATGTGTTGGGAGGAAAATTTCATTTGAAATATTTCATACAATTGTATTGATTATTTATATTTTAAAAAAGAGAATTTTTTTGAGTTATTTCTGTTGACTTTATCAGGAAACAAATATATAATAACAATATCAGTAATGATTACTATAATTTAAGGGAGGAAATAATAATGTCTTTAATTAACACTCAAGTTAAAGAATTCGCTGTACAAGCGTACCACAATGGAGAATTCAAAGAAGTTACTTCTGAATCAATCAAAGGAAAATGGTCTGTATTTTTCTTCTATCCAGCAGATTTCACATTTGTTTGCCCAACTGAATTAGGTGACTTAGCAGATAACTACGCTAAATTCCAAGAAATGGGATGTGAAGTATACTCAGTATCTACAGATACTCACTTCGTACACAAAGCATGGGCTGATGCTTCTGAAACAATCGGAAAAATCAAATACCCAATGTTAGCTGACCCAACTGGTACTTTAACTCGTAACTTCGAAGTTATGATCGAAGAAGAAGGTTTAGCATTACGTGGAAGTTTTGTTGTAAATCCAGAAGGTGTTATTAAAGCATATGAAATCCATGATAATGGAATCGGACGTAATGCTGAGGAATTATTACGTAAAGTTCAAGCTGCACAATTCGTTGCTGAGCACGGAGATCAAGTGTGTCCAGCTAAATGGCAACCAGGTGCTGAAACTTTAACACCAAGCTTAGACTTAGTAGGGAAATTATAAGATATAATTTATAAATAAAAAGAGAGGATTTTCCTCTCTTTTTATTATAGGTTTTTAAATTGTGATTCGTATAGTTCAGCGTAGTATCCATTGGCTTTGATTAATTCTTTGTGAGATCCACGTTCAGAGATTCCTTGTCGTGTTAAGACTAGAATTTCATCTGCTTTTTTAACTGTGCTTAGGCGATGTGCAATAATAATGGTTGTTCGACCGACTGTCAATTCATCTAGTGCTTCTTGAATTAGCATTTCAGTGATGTTATCTAGCGCTGATGTGGCTTCATCTAAGATTAAGATAGCTGGATTTTTTAAGAAGACGCGTGCAATGGCAATACGTTGTTTTTGACCTCCGGATAGTTTAATGCCGCGTTCACCTACTGTAGTGTCGTATCCGTTTTCGAGGGACATGATGAAATCATGGATGCGTGCTTTTTTAGCGGCGGCGATCATTTGTTCCTCGGTTGCTTCTGGGTTTCCATAGAGGATGTTGTCGCGGATGTTTCCGTAAAAGATATAGACGTCTTGTTGCACGTGTCCGATGTTTTTGCGTAATGTGTGTAAGTCATAGTTTTTGATATTGGTATCATCGATGAGTATTTCACCTGAAGTGACGTCGTAGAATCTTGGGATTAGTAATGAGATGGTAGATTTTCCAACGCCGGATTCTCCTACGAGGGCGATTTTTTTGCCTGGTTCGATGGTGATGTTGAAGTCGGTAAGGACGTGTTCATCGTTGGCATCGTATTTGAAGTTAACGTGATTGAAGGTGATTTTTCCTTTTGGATTTTCTAATGTAATAGCTTGCGGCTCTGTTTTAATTTTTGGTTCGAGTAGCATAATTTCATAGAAGCGTTCAAATCCTGCCCATCCAGTTTGGAATTGTTGCATGAAGTTGATGAGGCGTTGGATTGGTTTAATCAAGAAGTTAACGTATAGTAGGAATGCTGTGAAGTCTCCTAGTGTAATAGTGTCTTTAGCTACAAGGAGGCCACCAATAATTAGAAGAGCCAAGTTTAGGATATCAATTAAAAAATTATTTCCACTTTGAAAGACTGACATTTGGAAAAGGGCATTTTTCCATGAGTCAGCGTATTGTTCATTGTTTTCGGTGAATTTTTCATATTCGTAGTTTTCATTAGCGAATGATTTTGTTAGACGAATACCACCGATGCTACTTTCGATTTGAGCGGTGATTTCTCCTTGAGTTTGTCTTGTTCGACGGAATCCAACCATCATGGCGTTACGTCTCCAAAGGGAGAAGATAATAATTAAGAGAATGATTGGAAAGATTAAGAGGGTGAAGAGGACATTGATGTTAAATAGGATGATAAAGCTTCCGATGATCATGATAGCAGAGATGAATATATCTTCTGGACCGTGATGGGCGAGCTCGGTGATGTCACGTAGATCGCCAACAAGGCGTGACATGATGACACCGGTTTTGTTTTCGTCATAGTAGCTGAAGTTTAAGGTTTGGAATTTTTTGAAGAGGTCTTGTCTCATGTCGAATTCCATTCGAGCTCCCATGATGTGCCCCCAGTAGTTGACAATGTGGGAACAAATCAATCGAATGATAAATAGAATTAGTAAGAAGAGGCTGATGTTGATCATGGCACTCACATTACGGTTGGGAATGTAGTCATTCATAAATGTTCTTGTGAATGATGGATAGATTAAATCAATTCCTGCCATGATGAGTGCAGCAGCCATATCGATTAGAAATAGCCCTAAGTGTTTTCGATAATAAGATACAAATTTCTTAAACATAGTTTCACTCCTTCATTTTATTAAGTTTACCAAATATACAAATTTTTTCCAATATTTTTATATGGTTATCGTCGGATTTTCATGACAATTAATTAATAATCTTGTTATAATGTTAGATGTATGAAGATCAGCTAGATTAGTTTTGGAGGATGTAGTAGATGAAGCGTTTTGATGTATATATTATTATTGCTGTCGTCGCGATAAGTGGTTTTTTACTTGCAATGTTTATGATGCAATCGAATGATAATCAAGAAGTTATTATTTCATTAAAGGGAGAAGAATATGCGCGTATTGATATAGATGGTCAAGAGCATGTCTTCGAAATTGAGACGGAATTAGGTTATAATAAAGTGATTGTCGATAAAGATGGTGTACATATTGAAGAGGCTGATTGTCCTGATCATGATTGTGTTGAAGTAGGGACAATTAGTAAGGTCGGACAAAGTATTATTTGTGCGCCTCATTATTTAGTGATTGAGATTGTTGGAAGTGCAGATGCTGATTTAGATGGAATAGCTATTTAGGTCGTTATGAATTAAAATGTATAGGGTGGTGGAGCTCGGTGTCAGAGATGATTCGATTAGAAAATGTGACGTTTGGTTATGATGAAGGTCAGACGGTTTTAAAAGATTATAGTTTAAAGATTAATCAAGGTGAATTTGTCACGATTTTAGGACATAATGGTTCTGGGAAGTCGACATTATCAAAGTTATTAGTTGGTTTAATAGAGGCTCAGGCTGGAAAGATTTTTGTAGATGGTCAGCCATTAAATGAAGAGACCGTTTTTGAGATTAGACAAAAAATTGGGATTGTTTTTCAAAATCCTGATAATCAGTTCGTTGGAAGTACTGTGCGCGACGATATTGCATTTGGCCTTGAAAATAAGTGCGTATCGTATGAAGAAATGAACCGCCTGGTTGAGGAGTATGCGACGAAGGTGGGGATGAAGCAGTTTTTAGATCGTGAGCCGCATCATTTAAGTGGTGGTGAGAAGCAACGCGTGGCCATTGCTGGGGTATTAGCTTTAGGTGCTAAAATTATTATTTTAGATGAAGCGACAGCCATGTTAGATCCACAAGGGCGTGAAAATATGATGGAGCTTGTTCATGAATTGGCGCAAGATGAGGATAAGACGATTATTATGATTACGCATCATTTAGATGAGGCAGTGAAGAGTGATCGTATTGTTGTGATGAATGCCGGTCAAATTATTTTAGAAGGAACGCCGAAAGAGGTCTTTGCAGAGAAGGAATTGTTAGAATCAGTGAAGCTAGATGTTCCGTTTGCGGTCAAAGCGTCGTATGATTTGAAGCAAAAAGGGATTTTAAGTGAGATTTGTACAAGTGATGAGGAGTTGATGGGTGAGTTATGCAAATTAAATTTGAATCAGTAAATCATGTTTATAATGCCAATACTCCGATGGAACAGCGTGCACTTTATGATATTAATTTTGAGATTAAAGAAGGACAGTTTTTGTCGGTTGTTGGACATACGGGGTCTGGAAAGTCAACGCTTATTCAGCATATGAATGGGTTATTAAAGCCAAGTAGCGGAAGTATTACGATTGGTGAGAAAGTCATTAAATCAGATGAGAAAAATAAAGGGTTAAAAGATGTTCGTCAGCATGTCGGATTAGTTTTTCAGTTTCCCGAATATCAATTATTTGAAGAGACGGTTGAGAAGGATATTATGTTTGGACCGATGAACTATGGTGTGTCTGAAGACGAGGCACATCAGCGAGCACGTGATGTCATTCAGATGGTCGGATTAAATGAATCTATTTTAGAGCATTCACCATTTAATTTAAGTGGTGGGCAGATGCGCCGTGTCGCAATAGCAGGTATTTTAGCGATGAATCCAGATGTGTTAGTGTTAGATGAACCAACAGCAGGTCTTGATCCTCAAGGTCAACATGAGATGATGGAAATGTTCAATACATTACATAAGCAGTATGGAAAAACGATTGTATTAGTGACGCATGATATGAATTTGGTAGCCGAGTATGCTGAGGAAATGATTGTGATGCATCGTGGTGTCATGAAGTTAAAAGGAACACCACAACAAGTGTTCAAAGAAGTTGAAGTGCTAAAAGAGTGTGGAATTACGTTGCCTATTGCCGCACAAAATTATCATCAGTTAGCGAAAAAAGTCGGATTATCTGTGGATAAACTGCCGTTAACGACAGACGAGTTTGTTAGTCAGATTGAAGCTTTAGTAGGGAGGGGATAGTTGGTGAATGGGATTGTTATTGGTCAATACTTACCAGGTCAATCATTTTGGCATCGACTAGATCCACGTGCTAAGATTGTGGCGACGTCATTATTCGTGGTGGCAAGCTTTTTGATTGATAGTTGGTTATTTATGGGGTTGTTAATTGTGGCGGAGTTAGTCGCCATGACGTTAACGAAAATTCCATTGAATTATTTTATGAGAAGTTTAAAACCTGTGTTTTTCTTTGTAATTTTAACGTTTGTTTTGCAAATAATTTTTAATAGGCAAGGCCAGGTTATTTTTAGTTTAGGACCGATTGAAATTTATGATGAAGGCTTAAATTTAGGATTCTTTATGAGTATCCGATTAATCATTGTTGTGTTGATTTCAACACTTCTAACGTTGACGACGAAGCCGTCTGATTTAACGTTAGCACTGGAGTCATTATTTAAGCCTTTAAAGAAGGTCGGATTCCCTGTATCTGAGTTAGCCTTGATGATTTCAATTGCACTGCGATTTATTCCAACGTTATTCGAGGAGACTCAAAAGATTTTAAAGGCGCAGGCGTCACGTGGTGTGGATATTAGTGAAGGAAAATTTAAAGATAAGGTGATGCAACTGATTTCTCTGCTTGTACCTTTATTCATTTTATCCTTCAAACGTGCCGATGAGTTGGCGAATGCGATGGAGGTTCGTGGTTATGTGCCGGGGCGTCTGAGAACGAGTATTAATCGTTTAAGTTGGAAAGTATCAGATACGGTGCTTGTTTTAGTTTGTGGGGCTCTATTTATTGGGGCAATTATTTTTTAAGGTGGCGAATTATGAAAAGAATTAAGTGTACGGTGGCGTATGATGGAACGTTATTTAATGGTTACCAGCGTCAGCCAGGACAGCGTACAGTTCAAGGTGAGATTGAGGCAGCATTAGAGAAGATTTGTAAGGTACCGATTACGATTCATAGTTCAGGACGTACGGATACAGGTGTTCATGCGTATGGACAGGTATTTCATTTTGATAGTGAGGTTAATATGGATGGAACGCGTTATGTTAGGGCGCTCAATTCGATGTTACCGGAGGATATTTATGTTTTAGATAGCCATGAGGTTCATCCTGAGTTTCATTCGCGCTATCATGGTAAGATTAAGGAGTATCGCTATAAGTTGTCATTAAATACGTATAATCCGATGAAGCGTCATTATGTGTATTATCATCGTCGCCCATTGGATGTGGCGAAGATGCGTGAGGCGATGACGTATTTATTAGGAACGCATGATTTTACATCGTTTTGTGGGAACTTAGATGAGATCAATAAAGAGCGTACGATTTATCAGGCGGAGTTGCTTGATGAAGAGGGTGAGTTAACATTTATTTTTGTTGGAAATGGAT
Source organism: Turicibacter sp. GALT-G1 (assembly GCF_025594995.1). Taxonomy (NCBI): domain Bacteria; kingdom Bacillati; phylum Bacillota; class Erysipelotrichia; order Erysipelotrichales; family Turicibacteraceae; genus Turicibacter; species Turicibacter sp. GALT-G1. The sequence continues at coordinate 748 of NZ_JAMQUS010000114.1, read as the reverse complement.
TTTTACGATATATGATTCGTATTATGGTTGGGACGCTCATTCAGGTCGGTGAAGGGCGTAAACAACCAGAAGATATTAAAAAAATCCTTGAAATGAAGGATCGTCGTTTAGCAGGACATACGGCTAAACCACAGGGGCTTTATTTACAGCGTGTCGATTATCCAGAGGAATTATTGAAACCTTTGGCGGATATCGAGGAGTAAAATTGATATTTGTCAGATGTTGTCTTTTAAGGTGATAGAGAGGTAAAAAATGAAAATATAATTATAAGGTCTTTGTTTGTTTATCAAAGAGTTTATGTTATAATTTATAGTAGATAGGGTGAAATAAGGGGAGCAACGAGTTATTTGTTGAATTATACAGGAGGCAAATATGGCACTAAAATTCATAAATAAATTATTCAGTCGACAAGATCAACCGACACAAAGCATGATTCAACCTAATGACGCTTTAAATCTTGAGGATCTTTCGAAATATACACAAGTAATTACGAATAAAGAAACTTCAGGGTATAAAGGATTAAAGCGTGCGTTTGATGATAAATTGCCAGTTCAGCTGACAGTGGCTGATGAAAATGGTGAGTCTTTTGTAGTTTCAGGGACAATTTCTCATTATGACGAACATTATGAACAACTTTTAGTTATCACAGATTCAACTTTAAAGCGTGTAGTTTTTAGTCAAATTGTTGACGTTAAAATTGAAGAAGAATAGTTTTTATAGAGTAAAAGAAAAGGGGCTGTATCAAAAT